>NZ_JBVVPX010000034.1:69046-85972 GCF_055811375.1 Mesorhizobium sp. WSM4848 | reverse complement strand
CGCCGTCGTCTTCGGCGAGAGGTTCGTCAGCCAATGACGAAAGCGGGCCTCGCGCACAGAATTCCTGACAGTCCCCGGCGCGTTGACCATACCCTCGACGGTCATATCCGGGTGGCGCTTGAGCGCCTCCTTGACCGTTGCTTGCGCCTCTTCTACCCGGCCCGCGCCTGCGAGCGAACCGCTGCGCACCATCCACCTCCACTTGTTGTAGGTGTCAAGTGTTTGGCCTTCCAGCATCTTCAGCGCATCCTCGTATCGGCCTGCCATATAGTAAGCATAAGAAAACGGTCCGGAGGTCCACATTGGATAGTTAGGATCGAGCCGAATCACCCGATCCACCAATTCCGCCCCACGTTCTGGTTCGCCGAAGGAGGCCGCCCAGCCGGCATAGAAGGTCAAGATTTCTGCCGAACCGGGGGCAAGGCGCACGGCCGTGTCCAGCTCAGCTTTGGCGCGCGAAAGGTCGCCCCGCTCGCCCAGGCTCATGCCGAGCACGGCGTGAGCCTCAGCGTCGCTCGGATCGAACCGCACGGCGCGTTCGGCTGCATCGGCAGCCGCCGCTGCTCCCTTCTCGGGATTGACGCCGAAGTTCGCCAACAGAGAGTGAGAGTGGTAAAGTTCAACCCAGGCGCGGGCGAGCCCGGGATCCAACTCGACGGCGCGATTGAGGAGCTTGATGGCCTCTTCAATGTCCGCTTTGGTGATCCGCTCAAGCTTCTCGGTGCCAAGCAGATATAGCTCGTAGGCGTTCAGGTTTTCTGGCGACTTGCGTTTGGCCGCGGCCCGCCCCGCTTCCTGGATCAGCCCCGCGCCGCCGCCGAGTCGGTTGGTGACCTGTTCGGATATCTCGGTCTGGACGGCGAACACATCTTCGGTGGGCCGGTCCCAGCGCTCCGACCACAGATGGTTGCCGGATTGCGCGTCGATCAACTGCGCGGTGATCCGCACGCGACTGCCCTGGCGCTGGATCGAACCTTCGAGCACATAGCCGACATGGAGCGCCTTGGCGACCTCGCGGGCATCGACTGGCTTGCCCTTGTAGGCTTCCGTCGAATTGCGCGCCACCACCTCCAATTCCGGGAAGCGCGCAAGGTCAGTGATGATGTCCTCTGTGAGGCCGTCGGCCAGCCGCCCAGTAGCCTCGTCGCCGCCATAATTGTCAAATGGCAGAACCACCACCGATGGCTTGGCAGTCACCGGAGGCGCCGGCCAGAATTGCCAAGCCGCGCCGGCGACAAGCACAAGCGCTACGGCTACCGCCATACCCGCCGCGGCCCATCGCGGGGGAGACCGTATTGGGCGATAGCGAATGCCCTGCTTTTCCAGTGTTATGCGGAAAACCTGCACCGGTTCGGCGACATTCTTGACCTTCTTTTCACCCATAGGTTCGAAGCCGAAGGCGAGCTTCTTCTCGACCTCCTTGGCCACCTTACCCGATACACAGATGCCGCCGGGTTCCGCCAGTTGTTCGAGGCGGGCGGCAATATTGACCCCCTCACCGTAACAGTCGTTACCGTCAATTATTACTTCGCCAAGATTTATTCCCATCCTGACCAAGATCTGCTCGGCCTCGGGAAGCGAGGCGTTGCGCTCAGCTAGGCCACGCTGCAGCGATACGGCACATTCCACCGCGTCTACCACGCTGGCAAACTCAGCCAGCAAACCGTCGCCCATCAGCTTGAAAATGCGACCGTGGTGCCGCGCAATCTCTGGCTCAAAAAGCTCTGTACGACCGGCTTTCAGCCGTGCAAAAGTCCCCGCTTCATCACGCTCCATTTGAGCGGAATAGCCGACCACATCAGCAGCCAGAATGGCAGCAAGCTTGCGGTCCATGTCTCCGACCCTGCCTTCTGCTGAATAGTAGACGGCTTCCGACTAAGCGTAAAGGAGCCCGAAATTGCGCAGGGGGAGGGGGCAGTTCGCTAGGCTGACGCTGGTTTCTGGTCCGAGCTCATCATGGCAAAGCTCCGATGATGGCTAGGCTGATCTTCAAAGGGGCGATTTTGCCAAGGTCCACAATTCTGCACAGCCGCGGCTGTCAATGTGGTCGCTTGGGACGTCAGTTCAGGTCGACCGCCTCCAGGCTTTGCGGCTACCGTTCACCCGACCGCTACTCACCGGGCGGTTGCGGAGCTACGCCTATCTCCGCCGCGCCACATCTCGACTCTCCCGTCTCCGCCATTTCCCTGCGCGTACAAATGTCAGACTTCACTAGGCCGGCGCCGTTTCCTTGGATGTACGTGCTTTTTTGTCATCGATGAACGCACCCATCGCGGCGAGGTGGTCGGCGAAGCCGGCAACGAACCGCCTGACCTTCAACGGAATGAAGCGGTTCGATGGATACACCGCATGCACGTGGTGCGGTGCGTAGTGCCATTCCGGCAGCACATATTCGAGCCGCTCTTGGGCAACGAGCGGGTCGAGTATCACTTTGTGCCCGAGACCGATGCCGATGCCAGACAGCAGTGCCTGCTGGTTAAGGAGCGAATTGTTTGAGCACATGGTCGGCCGGATTCGCACCTCGGCCCTTTCGCCGCCTGGGCCGGTGAGCGGCACGATATCGCGGGTCGTGATATGGGCATAAAGCAGGTAGTCATGCTCGGCAAGATCCTGTGGGAGCCGCGGCCGTCCCATTCGGTCGAGATAGTCCGGCGTTGCCGCAAGGCGTCGCTCCATCATCCCGAGCTTGCGCACGATCAGCCGATCGTCGTTTATGGTCCCCATGCGGATCACGACGTCGAGCCTTTCTGCGATCACGTCGACGAAGCTGTCGGTCAGCGCCACGTCGAGTATCAGGTCCGGATAGGTGCGCTTGAACTCGATTAGATAATTGCCGAGCACACCGGCACCGAAGCTGGCCGGCGCGCCGACGGCAAGACGTCCGCACATCTTCGATTCGAGGCAGCCGACGCTGCGGTCCGCCTCCTCGATGCGCTCAATGATGTCGCGGGCGCGCTCCAGATAACGCCGGCCGGCTTCCGTCGGCGAAACATGGCGGGTCGTACGGTCAAAAAGCCGAACGCCGAGGCGCTTTTCCAGTGCGCGGATCTGCTGGCTGACGGCCGGCTGGCTCAAGCCCAGTTCACGTGCGGCTGCCGAGAAGCTGCCACTTTCGGAGGAACGTATGAAGCTGGTGAGCTCGGTCAGGCGGTCCATGAATGGCAACTCCCTGTCGTGTTTAATAAGCAAGAGTAATAGCCGATATAGGAAACCGGCAAGTTCAAAAAGCTGAACATATGAAGTAGACCCGCCTCGCTCTGCCCGCAGCTCTATGATCCCAACCGGAGATGATGCCATGACGCTTTCCCGCCGCCATTTCCTCGCCAGTGCCGGCCTAACCGGCGGCGCCCTTCTAGCCGGCGCCTCCGTTCCGGCACTGGCCCGAGCGCCACTGGCTGATGCCCCGACCGTTGGTGCGCTGCGCCGCAAGGTGGGTTCGATCGAGGTCACGGCGCTGCTGGACGGCTATATCAACATTAAATCGGAGCTTTTCATCGGCCTCGTCGACGCCGAGGCGGGGCGTCTGGCGGAGGCCAGCTTTGACAAGCCCGGACCGCGGCGCACGCCCGTCAATGCCTATCTCGTCAATCTTGGAGACCGGCTGGTGCTCATCGACGCCGGTATGTCGGACGGCAGGGGTCCGGCGCTCGGTCAGCTTCCCGCGGCTTTGCAGGCTGCCGGCGTCGCTCCCGACCAAGTCGACACTTTGCTGATCACCCACATGCATCCCGACCATATCAACGGGGTTCTGACCTCCGCCGGCGAGGCGCTGTTTCCCAATGCGGAGCTCGTCGTCACCGCCACTGACTACGCCTTCTGGCACGACGACGCGAACATGAACCAGGCGCCGGACGAGGCAAAGCCGTTCTTTATCGGGGGACGCCGGGCTGCCGCCGCTTATGCGGACCGCCTGCGGCAACTGGACGGCGAGCGCGAGGCGGTCGGCTCGATCCGCACCGTGCCGCTGCCAGGCCACACGCCGGGCCATGCCGGATTTATCGTCGAATCGGACGGCGAGGCGCTGTTCATCTGGGGCGATGTCGTGCACATGGCGACCTACCAGTTCGCGCGCCCGGAGTGGAGCATCGCGTTCGATGTCGATTCCAAACTGGCCGCCGAAACGCGCGAGCGGACGCTCGATCGGGTCGCTGCCGACCGGATGCTGATCGCCGGAATGCATTTGCCGTTCCCCGGTTTCGGACACGTCGCGCGCGACGGCCAAGCCTATCGCTTCGTGCCGGCCGAATGGCCCTATGAACTGTAGTGGCGACCAGCGCGGGAAGGGGCGGCGTTCCCAGCGGGTACCAAGCGTTAGGTACTAGAACGCGCTGACATAGGCGCCGCCGTCGACCGGTATGTTCTGCCCGGTCAGGTAGCCGGCATGAACCGAGCACAGGAAGGCGCAGATCTGGCCGAATTCCTCCGGCGTGCCGAGCCGCTTGGCCGGAACGTTGGCTGCTGCCTGGGTCTTGCGCACGGCGGCAGCAGCCGGATCTTCGGGGGTGCCGGCTTCATGCGGAGGGCGCAGCCTGTCGGTGTCGTGCTTGCCCGGCAGCATGTTGTTGATCGTCACATTGCGGTCGATCACCGTCCGCGCGCCCCCCGCCAGGAACGAAGTCAGGCCGGCGCGCGCGCCCGACGACAGATCGAGACCGGGAATGGGAACATAGACCGACAGCGAGGTGATGTTGACGATGCGGCCGAAGCCGCGCTCGGCCATGCCGTCGATGACAGCCTGAACCAGTTCGACCGGGGTCACCATGTTCTGGGTGACCCCTTCGAGGATTTTTTCGCGGTCGAGTTCGCGAAAATCGCGAAACGGCGGTCCGCCGTTGTTGTTGACGAGGATGTCGGGATCGGGACAGGCGGCAAGCAGCGCCTTCTGCACCTCGGGCTTCGACACGTCGCCGACGATTTCGGTCACCTCGACGCCAAATCTTTCGCGCAGGTCGGCGGCGGTCTTCGCCAATTGGTCGGCATTGCGCCCGTTGACGACCAGATCACAGCCGGCCTCGGCCAGCGCCATGGCGCAACCGCGCCCAAGGCCTTTGCTCGAAGCACAGATGATGGCCCTTTTTCCGCGAATACCGAGATCCATGGCGATTTCTCCTCTGATTGGCGCGGCAACCTACTCTTGAGGCTGGACCAATCGCAACCGTCATACGGTTGTTGCATGAATCGGGGCATAGGCTGCACGAGAGCAACGGTGAGAATCCAATGCCCGGCGCAGAGCCCCGCACTTTCCGCAGCATGTTCATCTCCGACGTCCATCTCGGATCGAAGGCGGCGAAGGCCGAGTTCCTGATCGATTTCCTGCGCCATCACGACGCCGAAATCATCTATCTCGTCGGCGACATCGTCGACGGCTGGCGGCTAAGACGGAACTGGCACTGGCCGCAAAGCCACAATGACGTCGTCCAGAAATTGCTGCGCAAGGCGCGCAAGGGCGCCAGCATCACCTACATCGCCGGCAATCACGACGAATTCGCGCGCCAGTTCCAGGGCGTGCATTTCGGCGGCATCGTCGTCGCCGACCGCGTCATCCACGAGACCGCCGACGGCAAACGTTTTCTTGTCATCCATGGCGACCAGTTCGACACCGTCGTCCACAATGCGCGCTGGCTGGCCTATCTTGGCGACTACGCCTATGACGCGGCGATGCTGGTCAACCGCGTGGTGACGCGGCTTCGCCAACTGCTTGGCCTGCCATACTGGTCGTTTTCGTCCTGGGCCAAGGTCAACGTCAAGAAGGCGGTGAATTTCATCGGCTCGTTCCAGACCATGCTGACCGAGGAAGCGCGCCGCTCACATGTCGACGGCGTGATCTGCGGTCACATCCACCATGCCGCGATCGAAAATTATGAAGACGTGCAATACATCAACACCGGCGACTGGGTGGAGAGCTGCACCGCGGTGGTCGAGCATTTCGACGGCCAGATGGAGATCCTGCACTGGGCGCATGTCCTGCCGGAGGCTCCGGTCGGCGGCGAAGTGCTGGTGCCGATCGACATCGTCGCCATCAAGGGCAGGGCAGTCCAGGCTGCCTGACGCGATGATGCGTTAATGCATGTCGCGCAAAAGTGTGCAGCGTTTTTGCGATATGCATAAAACAAGAAACCTAAAGCGCGTCGCACGCGACGCGCTTTAGCCCAGGCGGTTTCATCGCTTTTTTCGCCATGTTATGGGATCGGCGTGCGTTGGCTGGCCGGCCGGTCGAATGCTGCGCCGACGGATTGCCTGCTGATGTCCTCCCTGCCGCCGCTTTCACCCGAACAACTCGTCAAGCCGCGTCATTTCGAGCTGCGCATGGGCCTGATCTTCTTCACGCTTTTCGTGCCGCTCGGGATCCATTTGCCGTACTTTCCGCTGTGGCTGCAGGCAAACGGTTTTGATGCCGAGCAGATAGCGATCATTCTCGCGGCACCGATGTTCCTGCGCGTGGTGACGACGCCATTGCTGACCGCACTGGCCGACAGGGCGAGCGACCGCGCCCATGTCTATGTCGCGCTGGTGGCCGCATCTGTGCTTGCGTCCGCCGGTTATTTCCTGACGCCGACCTACGCCATGGTTCTCACCGTTTCTCTGGCGCTCACCGTCGCCTGGACACCGCATTCGCCGATCGCTGATTCGCTGGCGCTGTCGGGGGTGCGTCGCTTCGGCTCCAATTATACAAACATGCGCAAATGGGGATCGATCTCCTATCTGTGCGCAAATCTTGCCGGCGGTTTCATCCTGTCGGCGACCGGCGCCCAGGCTGTTCCAGTGATCATCTTCGTGGCGTTTGGCGCCGCACTTGTCGTCGCACTGATCGCGCCGCGGCTCGGCCGTCCCCGCCGTGCGTCGCCGCTTTCGGCTGCCGACATCCAGCAATCGGCGCCAAAACTCCTCAACGGCTATTTCCTGTATTTCTCCGTCGGCGTCGGCGTCATCACCGCCAGCCACGCCTTTCTCTACGGCTTCGTCTCGATCTACTGGAAATCGATCGGCATCGGCGATTCTGTGGTCGGGCTGCTTTGGGGTTGGGGTGTCCTGGCCGAGATCGGCATGTTCATGATCTTTACCCGGGTTTTCGGTTCCTTCTCGGTCGTGTCGATCATGGTGATGGCGGGAATAGGCGCGATCGTGCGCTGGATTGCCTTTCCCTTGATCTGGCCGCTTGGCTTGGGCGTAGGCGGGTTTTTCGTAGTCCAGACGCTGCACGCCGTTTCGGTGGCGCTGGTGCTGATCGGTCTGCAGAAAATGATCGGTGAGACGGTCGCGGAGGAACGCACCGGGGCCGCGCAAGGCATCGCCTATTTCTCCAACGGGTTTTTCACCGCTGTGGTGACGCTCCTGTGCGGCCCGCTTTACGGCCGCTTCGGCGTGGACGGCTTTTTTGCCATGATCCCGATTGCCCTGGTCGGCCTTGTGCTGATCGGGCTTGCGGCGCGTTCAGCCCCACAGCGCCGTATCGGGCGGTGACACCAGCGAACCTTGGAAGACAAGGCCGGGCGCACGGTCGCGGGCTAGCAGCAACGGACCGTCGAGATCGACAAAATCGGCATCCTGGGCCAACAGCACCGCCGGCGCCATGGCCAATGACGTGCCGACCATGCAGCCGACCATGACGCCAAAACCCAGTTCGCGGGCGTGATCGCGTAGGACGAGGGCTGCGGTCAAGCCGCCCGACTTGTCGAGCTTGATGTTGACGGCATCGTAAAGGCCGACAAGCGAGGCAAGGTCTTTAGCCTCATACACGCTTTCATCGGCGCAGATCGGCACCGGATGCACGATGTTGCGAAGGATGCCGTCACGGCCCGCCGGCAGCGGCTGTTCGATCAGCGCGATGCCGTGCTCGGCGGCAAAGGCCAGGTTTGCAACGATGTTGTCGTCGCTCCAGCCCTCATTGGCGTCCAGGATGATGCGGCTCGCCGGTGCCGCCTCCCTGACCGCGCGGATGCGGGCCATATCGTTGTCGCCGCCGATCTTGACCTTGAGCAGCGGGCGCAGCGCATTGGCGCGGGCCTGGGCTGCCATGGCTTCGGGCTCGCCGAGCGACAGCGTGTAAGCCGTTTCGAGCGCCCTCGGCGGCGCCGTGCAGATGCTGGAAGCCACCGGCTTGCCTGTGATCTTCGCCTCCAGGTCCCATAGCGCGCAGTCGACGGCGTTGCGCGCCGCGCCCGCCGGCATGGCGTCGAGCAGTGCGGCACGGCTGATGCCGCCCGCGATCTGCTCCCGCATCGCCTCGATCGCATCGCGTACACCCTCGATGGTTTCGCCATAGCGTTTGTAGGGGACGCATTCGCCGCGCCCGCTCCGGCCATCCTCGCGGATCGTCACTGTGACGACCTCGGCTTCGGTTTTCGAACCGCGCGAGATGGTGAAGGTCCCGGCGATGGGAAAACGCTCGGACTCGACCGAAATGACACGCGCCATATTTTTCTGCTCCGGCTGTGCGACAACAAGCTTGTCGGCAAATCGACAGGTGGGTTCTGTCAGGATAAACAGATGGCCCGTCAGGCTAAACAGGACGCCATGTTGACGATCCGCAAACGCGACGCAAGCGGCACGACCGCCAAGGAGGCCGACCACCAGCCGCGCGTTGTGGTCGGCGAGGAGAACGGCGTTCTCGGCTGCGCTTTCTCCGGAAACTGGACGACGCGCACCGTGACGCTGGTCGACGCCGAGATGCGCAAGATCGAGAAACGCGGCGGTTTCCAGACGCTGGCGCTCGACCTTTCGCATATCGAGAAGATGGATACCGCCGGGGCCTGGGTGATCGACCGTCTGGTCAGCGCCTTCGAAAAGAAGGGTGTGGAAATCACGATGCAGGGGCAAAGCGAGATTGCCTCGATCCTGCTCGGCGCCGTCGGTGAAGCGGTTCGACGCGAACCTGATTCCGGCACCGTTGGGCCGCCGAACATCATCATTCGCGCGCTCGAGGCGGTTGGCCGGCGCGTCTATGAGATGCGTGACGATTTCCTGGCCGCGATGAACATACTGGGCGCCACCATACGCGGCGCGCAGATGAAGCTTGGCCGCGGCCATGCGGTCAATCCGGCGGCGATCTTCAACCAGATGGACCGCATGGGCGTCGGCGCCATCCCGGTGGTCGTGCTGATGTCGGCCATCGTCGGGGCGATCGTCGCTCAGCAAGGCGCCTATCAGCTCAGCTATTTCGGCGCCGATATCTTCGTCGTCGACCTGGTCGGCGTGCTGATCCTGCGCGAACTCGGCGTGCTGATGACCGCGATCATGATCGCCGGCCGTTCGGGCAGCGCCATTACGGCTGAAATCGGCTCGATGAAAATGCGCGAGGAGGTCGACGCGCTGAAGGTCATTGGGCTCAATCCAATCGGCGTGCTGGTGTTTCCGCGGCTGGTCGCGCTGGTGATCGCACTGCCTTGCCTGACGATCATCGCCAATTTCGCCGCACTTGGCGGCGGCATCGCGGCGGCATGGCTCTATTCCGACATCGCACCGGCCGCCTTCATCGACCGGCTGCGCGTTGCCATCGATCTCAGCACCATCTTTGCCGGGCTGATCAAGGCGCCGTTCATGGCCATGATCATCGGCACGATCGCCTCCGTCGAAGGCATGAAGGTCGGCGGCAGCGCCGAATCGCTCGGGCAGCACGTGACTGCTTCGGTGGTGAAGTCGATCTTCGTGGTGATCATCCTCGACGGGCTTTTCGCCATGTTCTATGCAGCGATCGAGTTCTGACATGGCGCTGCTTGGCACAAAGCCGACCACGACTACGCAAACGGCCGAAGAGGACGAGATCGTGCTTTCCGCGCAGGACATCACCGTCTCCTTCGCCGACAAGGTCATTCTCGACAAGTTGTCGCTCCATATCCGGCGCGGCTAAATTCTCGGCTTCGTCGGCGCCTCGGGCGCCGGCAAGTCGGTTCTCCTGCGCACCATCCTCGGGCTGGTGCACAAGCAGTCGGGGACGATCAAGCTGTTCGGCGTCGACGTCGAAAAGGCGAGCGAGAGGGAGCGCCTTCGCATCGACATGCGCCTTGGCGTCCTGTTTCAGCACGGCGCGCTGTTTTCGGCGCTCACGGTCCTCGAAAACGTGCAGGTGCCGATGCGCGAATATCTCGATCTGCCGAAAAAGCTGATGGACGAGCTGGCCATGCTCAAGGTCGAACTGGTCGGGTTGCCGCCGGATGCGGCGCAGAAATTCCCGTCCGAGCTTTCCGGCGGCATGATCAAGCGTGCGGCGCTGGCGCGCGCGCTGGCGCTCGACCCCGACATCGTGTTTTTGGACGAGCCGACATCCGGCCTCGATCCGATCAGCGCGGCTGAGTTCGACGAACTGGTCGTCAAGCTGCGCGATACCATGGATCTGACCGTGTACATGGTCACGCACGATCTCGACACGCTGTTCACTGCTTGTGACCGGGTGGCCGTGCTCGGCAACAAGAAAGTGCTGGTTGAAGGCACGATCGACGACATGCTCAAGAGCGAGGAACCCTGGGTGAAATCCTATTTTCGCGGAAAACGTGCGCGGCAACTTGATCTTGCGTCCCGCGCGTAGCCATAAGTGGATAAATGGAAACCAGAGCCAACTACGTCATTGTCGGCATTTTTACGCTAGCAGCGATCCTGGCAGCATTCGCGTTCGTCTATTGGACGGCCGCGATCGGCGACAGGGGTGAGACGGCGATGCTGCAGGTGCGCATTCCGGGATCGGCTTCAGGTCTCGGCCGCGGCAGTTTCGTGCTGTTCAACGGCGTCAGGGTCGGGGATGTCAGGCGCGTCTATATCGACCCCGCCAATCCTAACGACGCCATAGCCGAAGCCGAAATAGGCAGAAACACCCCGATCACCAAATCGACGCAGGCCGATATCGGGATCGCCACCCTCGCCGGCCAGGCCAGTATCGAGCTCAGGGGCGCCGACCTCAAGGAGGTCAACCTTCTCGACCAGGCGGAGGCGGAGGGCCGCGTCGCCGAGATCGTCGCCAACCCGTCTGCGGTCACCAACCTGCTGCAGACGGCGCAGAACATCTTCACCCGCGCCGATACGGTTCTCACCCAGATCGAAGGCTTCACCAGGGACGTTCGCGGGCCGCTGACGCAGTCCGTCAACAATGTGCAGACCTTCTCCGATGCGCTGGCCAAGAACTCCGACGGCATCGACAAATTCCTCGCCAGCGTCAGTTCGCTGTCGGAGGAACTGAGGGGCGTCTCGGGCAAGCTTGACGGCACGCTGAAGGCGGCGGAAGGGCTGCTCAACGCCGTCGACAAGGATCAGATCAAGAGCATCGTCGCCAATGTCGATACCGTGACCACGAACCTGAAGGAAACCAGCAAGCAGTTCGACAGGGTCGTCAGGAATGTCGATACCGCGGTGGGATCGATCAACGATTTCGCCCAAAGGACGCAAGGCACGCTGGCCAAGGTCGACGGCGTTCTCGACGGCATCGACCCGGCACAGGTCCGCACCGCGCTGGCCAACATCCAGAAGGCCAGCGAAAACGCCAACGAGGCTGCCGCCGACATCGCCAAAGTGACCAACAAATTCGCCAACCGGGCCGACGATATCGACCAGACGATCAAGGACGCGCAACAGCTCGCGGAGCGCCTCAACGACGCTTCGGTGCGTGTCGACGGCATCCTCGCCAAAGTCGATACATTGCTCGGCTCAGGCCAGGCCGACGGCATGATAGCCGATGCCAGGAATACACTGAAATCGTTCAAGCAGGTCGCCGACACGCTGAACGCCCGCCTCGGCGCCATCACCGACAATCTGGCGAGATTCTCCGGCCAGGGCCTACAGGACGTCGAAGCTCTGGTCCAGGACAGCCGTCGTTCGATCAACCGCATCGAAGAGGCGGTAACGGATCTCAGCCGCAATCCGCAGCGAATCCTGTCAGGCGGCGAAGGCGAGGTTCGGCAATTCGATGGCAGGGTGCGGCGTTGACTTCGGCTTCCGCCCGCCCCAAGAACGGCAGGCAAGTACGCTGCGGATGCGATTTGCTCATTCGATTCGGGGACAACGGGGATCGCGTGTGAAGTCGGTCGTGCTTAAATTGGGCGTGCTTAAATTGGGCGGGGTCAAAGCGGGCGGGCTCAAAGCGGGTGTTGCATTGCTTGCGCTTTCGCTGACCGGTTGTGCGTTTTTGCCGGGCGGCGGGCCGGCGCCGCTGGACACATTCGAACTGTCGGCGCCATCGCTCGATGCGCGCGGCCGCGGCCGCCAACAAATCCTCATCGCCCAGCCTTCCGCGCTCAAGGCGCTGGACAGCCAGAACATCGTCATCAAGCCGTCGGTGCGCTCGATCCAGTACCTCAAGGGAGCGCAATGGGCCGATCGGCTGCCGCTGATCGTGCAGGCGCGGTTGGCCGAGACGTTCCAGCGCTCGGGCAGTTTCGCTGGCGTCGGCAAGCCGGGCGAGGGCCTGGCGATCGACTATCAGGTGATCGTCGAGGTTCGCTCCTTCGAAGTCCGTGTCGACCGCGGCGAACATGCCGAGGTCGAGCTGTTCGTGCGGATATTGAACGACCGCAATGGCGAGGTGCGCGCCTCCAGGAGCTTCAACGCGACTGCGCCCGTCTCGGGCGGCGGCAACCAGGCCTATGTCGACGCGCTCGACAGGGCGTTCGGCGATGCCGCCAAGGACATCGTCCGCTGGACCGATTCGGTGATCTGACCACAGCCGGGCACGGCCGGGCACGGCACTCAATTGTCGAAGCCGGCGCCGCCCCTCATCGCCCTGCCGGGCACTTCTCCCCGTACAGTGACGGGGAGAAGGACGCCTTCGCAAAGGATTTCGCCAATCTCCAGCGTTGCAGTGAAGGTGCCGAGTGTGCCCGACCCTCCTTCTCCCCGGCACTATACGGGGAGAAGGTGCCGGCAGGCGGATGAGGGGCAGCGCCAACCCGAAGCGATTGCCCTAAAAGACGGGATTCCCCGCCTTTTTCCGTTCGCTTGTCGCCTGATCAATGCAGGCGGCCACTGGCGTGGGCAAGCATCGTATAGACCTTGCCGGTGTCCGACGTCAGGTAGGTCTGCGCCATCATGTTGTCGCGGTCGTTGCGCGACACGTCCTTGAGCAGCTTTTCGAAGTCGTCGCAGTAACGGTCGACGGCGGCGCGGAATTCCGCCTCCATCTGATATTTGCGGCGGATCTCGTCGAACGTCTGCTGGCCCTTCAGCGTGTAGAGACGCCGGGTGAACACGTCACGCTCGCCGCTCCGGTAGCGGTTCCACAGTTCGATCGAGGCGTCGTGATCGATGGCACGGGCGATGTCGACGGAAAGCGAGTTGAGCGACTCCACGACATGAAGCGGCGAGCGCTGGGCAGGGGCCGCCGAGCGTGGCGCTTCCGAAGGTGCTGCGGGCTTGGCGGTCTCTTCGCGCGATGCCCCGGTCAAGAGATCGCGCACCCAGCCGCCCTGCGGCGTGCGGCCATTAGGGTCGCGCTGACGCGGCGCCGTCTCCGACGGGCGTTCTAGGTCGCCGCGCAGTGCGGTGTCACCCGACGGCGCCTGCGGGGCAAGGGGTTCCGGGGCCGGAGGACGACGCAGCGGCTCAGTGGCGCGCGGGGCAGGCGTCTGCTGTGCCGGACGCAGGTTGCGCGGTTCGGAGGAGTCGGTGCTGCGGCCAGATTTCGCAACGATATCAGATAGTTCCTTCAGCGCGTTGATCTGCTCGGAAACGGCACGGCGGATGGCCGTTGTCGATTCCTTTGCCTCTTCCGGCATCTCGATGACACCCTTCTTGAGCTCGGCGCGGGTAAGGTCGAGCTCGCTCTTGATCGAACTGGCGGTGCGTCGCATCTCCTCGGTCGCGTCGGCAAAGCGCTTGGTTGCCGAATCGACGACGTCGGCAATGGAGGTACGGATCTTGTCCGCCGACTCCAGCGTCTTGCCTTCGGCGTTCTGCAGCGTCTGGCCGACCAGATCCTCGAACGAGCGCATGACCTTTTCGAGATCCTCCGACTTCTTGACCAGGCCGACGGCGAGGTCCTCCAGCGACGACTGCCTTTCCAGCGTGTGTTCGAGGTTGCTCTGGGCCGAGCTCAACAGGTCCGAAGCACTCGACAGCAATCGGCTGTGCTCGTCGAACTTGGTGGCGATCGAGGCAACCTCGCGCAAGGTCGAGGACGACAGCTCGGTAAGCCGTGTGGTGTTCGAATCGACCAGACGCGCCGAGCTGGCGAAAGTCTGCGCGGCTTTTTCCGTTGTCGCCGCAAAGCTTTGCGTGCTGCCGGTCAGGCGTTCGTCAACCTGGCCGAGATTGGCCGCCGCCTGTTCGATCAGCTGGCCGAGCTGTGCGCTCGAGGTGCTCATGCGGCCGATGAGATCGGCGACGCTGTCGGCGAGCGTCGAGCGCGCCCCTTCGACGGCCGACAATGTTTCGGCCGTGCGGCTGGCGAGCGCGTCGACCAAGGCGGCGTTTTCGCTGCGCAGCTTCTCGGTGGCGCGTTCGGTGACCTCTTCCATGC
This sequence comes from Mesorhizobium sp. WSM4848, assembly GCF_055811375.1. Classification (NCBI taxonomy): domain Bacteria; kingdom Pseudomonadati; phylum Pseudomonadota; class Alphaproteobacteria; order Hyphomicrobiales; family Phyllobacteriaceae; genus Mesorhizobium; species Mesorhizobium sp. WSM4848. Next base: position 71,535 of record NZ_JBVVPX010000034.1, on the reverse strand, counting down.
TCTTTTGCAGTTCCGAGCCGCCCAGGGCGAAGCGCTCGACCAGAGGCCGTGCCGTTTCGTCAAGGATTTTCGAGATTTCGGCCGAACGTGCCGCAAGCATGGTGTTGAGCTCGCGGGTGTTGGTGCCGATGGTCTTCGCGGCGTCGTTGGTGCTCTGGCCGATATGCTGGCCCACCGCAGTGAAGGTTTCGGCGATCGAGTTGGCGCGCGAAATGAGCTGCGCCTCAGCGGTCGAAACCTGCTCGTTAAGCTTCTGGCCTATCGTTTCGGTGGTGTAGACGAGACGGTTTTCGACGCCGGCAACCTGTTCCTCGACGCGAGCCGCCGCAGCCGCCGCGCTGGAGGCCAGGCGCTCGTCGGCGCCGACGAGCGCCTGCTCGATCTCACGGGCGTGGACGGCCAGTTCCTGCCCGGTCTGCCTTGCACGTTCGGCAACCCGCTGCTCGGTGCTGGCGAAGGCCCCGACGATGTTGTCGGCATGTTCTCCAATCGTCGACGTGCTGTCGGCGATACGGGACACCAGGCGGTGATCCGCCTCATCGAAGATACGGCCGATCTCTGACGCGCGGGCCGACAGGGCTTCCGAACCTTCGGCGATGCGCGAGATCAGCTGTTGGTCGGCGGCATCGAAAACGCGGCCAAGGTCCGATGCACGCGCTGCGAGCGCCTCGGCCGATTCGCTGATGCGCACGCTGAGTCGTTCGTCGGCGCCTTCGAAATTGCGCAGTATGTCGCCGGCGCGTGCCGCCAGCGACTGCGCCGTTTCGACCGCGCGGGCAACCAGCTTCTGGTCCGCCGCATCGAATGTACCGGCGATCTCGCTGGCACGGGCAGCCAGTTGGTCGGCCGTTTCCTGGGCGCGCGCCAGCAACGAGTTCGAGGTGTCGTCGACGCGGGCCATGATTGCGCTCGATGTATCCTCGGCCCGGGCAACGAGCGCGGTCGACATGTCTTCGGCACGTGCGGCGAGGCGGCGATCCGCTTCCTCGAAGGTGCGTGCGATATCCTCCGCCCTGGCGAGCAGGGCAGCGGAGGTCTGCTCCGCCCGTTCGGCGATCTTGCGATCGGCGTCACTGAAAGCAGCACCCGCCTGCTCATGCAGTGCGCTGGTGACTTCCATGACCTTTTCGCGCAGCGCTCCGGCAACGAAGACGGCGCTCTTTTCGAGCACGTTGCGGACGTTGTCGACGCCGGTCGACAGCGCGCGTTCCATGGTTCCGGCGCGCTCCTCGATGATGCCGGTCTGGCGGCTGAACGCCTGCTCGATCTTTTCGACGTCGGCGGCAATGGCGTCCGAGATGTCGGTGCTTCTGGCGGCGATCTGGTCGATATGGCCGGACAGGGAACGGTCGACTTCCTTGCGCGTGTCGGCGAGCTTGGAGAGATCGTCCTCCAGCGCACGGGTCAGCGCGTCGCGGCCTTCGGCCAGCTTGCCGACGTGCCCGGCGATGATGTCGTCTATGTCGCTGCGGCTTGCCGCAATTTTCTGCAGGTCTGCTTCCAGCGCACGTCTGAGGATGTCGCGGCCTTCGGCCAGTTTCTCGACCTGGCCGGCGACCAGCCCGTCGATGCTCGACCGGCTTTCCGCCAGCTTGGCGAGATCGTCTTCAAGCGCCTTGGACAGGATCGAGCGGTCCTGGATGAGCTTCTCGGCGTGGCTGTTTACAAGACCGTTGACGCTGCCAAGGTCGGCCTCCAGCGCCCGCGCAAACTCTGCGCGATTGTCGGTCAACTGCTGAGACTGGTCGGCGACGACACCCTTGATGGTATTGAGGTCTGCTTCCAACGCGCGTCTGAGCAGGTCGCGGCCTTCGGCCAGCTTCTCGACCTGGCCGGCAACCAGCCCGTCGATGCTCGACCGGCTTTCCGCCAATTTGGTGAGATCGTCTTCGAGCGCCTGGGACAGGGTCGAGCGGTCTGCGGCGAGCCTGTTCATGTGATCGGAGATCAGGCCATTCACATTCTGCAGGTCGGTCTCCAACGCTTGTGACAGTTGACCACGATCTTCCGCCAGCTTTTCGGACTGGCCTGAAATGACCTCCTTGATCGTGTTGAGATCGGATTCGAGCGCGCGCTTGAGAATGTCGCGGCCCTCGGCCAGCTTCTCGACCTGGCCGGCAACCAGCCCGTCGATGCTCGACCGGCTTTCGGCCAGCTTGGCGAGATCGTCTTCGAGCGCCTTCGACAGGATCGAGCGGTCTTCCACAAGCTTTTCCGACTGGTCTGATATAACGCTTTTGATCGTGTTGAGATCGGATTCGAGCGCGCGTTTGAGAATGTCGCGACCCTCGGCCAGTTTCTCGACCTGCCCGGTAACCAGCCCATCGATGCTCGACCGGCTTTCGGCCAATTTGGCGAGATCGTCTTCGAGCGCCTGGGACAGGGTCGAGCGATCTGCGGCGAGCCTGTTCATGTGATCGGAGATAAGGCCGTTCACGCTCTGCAGGTCGGTTTCCAACGCCTTCGAGAGCTGATCACGGTCTTCCGCC
>NZ_JBVVPX010000034.1:0-68946 GCF_055811375.1 Mesorhizobium sp. WSM4848 | reverse complement strand
AGCTTTTCCGACTGGCCTGAAAGGACCTCCTTGATCGTGTTGAGATCGGATTCGAGCGCGCGCTTGAGAATGTCGCGACCCTCGGCCAGTTTCTCGACCTGGCCGGCAACCAGCCCGTCGATGCTCGACCGGCTTTCCGCCAGCTTGGCGAGATCGTCTTCGAGCGCCTTCGACAGGATTGAGCGGTCCTCGGCGAGCCTGTTCATGTGATCGGAGATAAGGCCATTCACGCTCTGCAGGTCGGCCTCCAACACCTTCGAGAGTTGACCACGGTCTTCCGCCAGCTTTTCCGACTGGCCTGAAAGGACCTCCTTGATCGTGTTGAGATCGGATTCGAGCGCGCGCTTGAGAATGTCGCGGCCTTCGGCCAGCTTCTCGACCTGACCGGCGACCAGCCCGTCTATGCTCGACCGGCTTTCCGCCAATTTGGCAAGGTCTGCCTCGAGCGTTTGCGAAAGCAGGCCGCGATCGTCGGCGAGCCTGCCCGAATGGTCCTCGATCAGGCCTCGGATGCCCGACAGGTCGTCTTCGAGCGAACGCGAAAGCTCGCTGCGGTCTTCCGCCAGTTTGGCGGAATGGGCCTCGATGAGACCCTTGATGCCGACAATGTCGGTTTCCAAAGCCTTGGCAAGTAGGGCGCGACCTTCGGCGATCTTCTCGACCTGGCCAGCGACCAGGCCGTCGATGCTGGCGCGACTGTCGGCCAGCTTGCCGAGATCGGCATCGAGAGCGCGTGAAAGAATGCTGCGGCCTTCGGCGAGCTTGCCAACATGTCCGGCAACCATTTCGTCAATGATCGTGCGGGCTTGTACAAGTTTTCCGGAGTCTTCGTTCAAGGCCTGCGAAAGCCTGTTGCGGCCCTCTTCGAGCTGTTCGAGATGGCTGCCGAGCGACGCATCGATGGCGGCGCGCGACTCGTTGACCTTGCGCAGATCCTCCTCGAGGGCGCGCGAGATCAGGTTGCGGCCTTCGGCAAGCCTTTGCACCTGGTCGGTGACAGCCGCGTCGATGCCGGCGCGGCTTTCGGCGAATTTCTCCAGATCGGCCTGCATCGCCGCCGTCATGTGTTCGCGGCTTTCGGAAAGCTTGCGGCTGTGGTTCTCGACAGCCTCCTCGATGCCGACGCGGGCATCGGCAAGCCGCTGGATGTCGGCGTCGAAGGCGCGCGACACCACATGACGGGCCGCTTCCATGCGGCCGGCGAAATCGCCAGCGCGTGCTTCGAGCATGGACGAGGTCGACGAAACGATGTCGGCCATGTCGGCGCCGATCTGGGCCTTGCCCTGATCGATCATCGCCGAAAGCGTCTCCTTGCTCTCCTGGAAGGTATGGGCGATTTCGCGCGCGCGCTCGACCAGGGTCTCGTTGATCTGGCGTGCGCGGGCCTCGAGCGCGGCGTTGAGCTTTTGGGTGCCGGTGTCCAGCGCTTCGGCGCGGGTCTGGAACTCACTGATCAGCACCTGGCCGCGTTCGGCCAGCGTCCGCTCGATGCCATCAAGGCTGGCTTCAAATTCGGAGTTGAGCGTGCGTGCGGCGCCGCCGAGCAGCGACACCATGCCGGAGGTCCGATCGTCGAGCAGATCGGTCAGCGACCGGGTGAGGCCGTCGGTCGTCTCCGTCAGCTTGGCAATGCGTGTGTCGAGAAGGCTGGCGAAGGCTTCGCCGGAGGTCGATAGCCGCTCAGTGATCGATTCGAGCCGGCCTTCCACCGAATCGAAGATCGACAGCGAGCTTTGGTTGATCCTGTCGATCAGCGTGTCGCCGGAATTGGTGATGGTCATCGACAGGTTGGTCGAGGCGTTGAGGATGCTGTCGCGAATGACGTCGCTGGCAGCCCCGATTTCGTCCTTCAGCGTCTCATGCGCGCCGGTGATCGAGGCGCGCACGCGTTCGGCGTGGGTGACCACCGCTTCGCGCTCGCTGCCCAGCCCGTCGACAAGCGTGCGGATGCGGGATTCATTCTCCGAATAGGAGCGCTCGATCTGGTTGACCTCGCTGTGGACCAGGGTTTCGAGTTCGACGGCACGTGCAAGCGTGCGCTCGATGCCTTCACCCATGGCCGCAACCTCGCGGCGGACGGCTTGCCCGATCATCATGACGCGATCCTGGGCGATTTGCTCCGGCTCGGTCAGGCGGAAGGCCACCTCCGTCATCGACTGAGCGGCGATGCGCATCTCCTGCGCGCGGCGAATCATGGCTGCAAACGCCCAGAACAGGAGGACGGGCAGGATCGCAGCGATCGCCAGGCCAATCAGTTCGGGACGGGCGAAAAACTGGTCGGGCGTGCGGATTTGCCAAATGCCTGGGCCAAACAGCAGATTGGCCAATGCACCGGCGCCCGCGATCCAGGCGAGCGAAACGAGCGCCACGACCCAGTAGATCGTGTTCGAGGCACGCCGATTGAGGGTGTGCAGCAGCGTCTTGTAATCTTTTTGACGAGGATCGTTGGCCGGCGTGAAGCCGGCCGGCTGCGTGCCATTGCGGGTTTCCACAGGGCGCATTTCAACAGGGCGCGTTTCAACAGGGCGCAGTTCAGCAGGGCGCGGTTCAGCCGGCTTGGCGTTTGCCGCTTCTCGCTGGTCCTGGGCTTTCTGGTCCTGATTGGCGGCAGGCTCGGCATTCTGGCTCTGGTTGACGACAGGCTCGGCATTCTGGTTCTGGTTGGCGACAGGCTCGGCATCCTGGTCACGGCCCTCGCGTGCCAACTCGTCGGCGGCCTGCGATATCTGCGCTTCCAGATCCTCCATCGACGCTGCGATGTCGAGGTCGCCGCCGGCATCGCCGCTCAGATCGATTTCAAGTGCTTTTTCGAGTTCCCTGGCTACGTCGTTGTCGAGCGTTCTTGTCGTCGTTGTTTTCTTCGCCATGCCTTCGCTACCCTGTACAAGCTGCCGCGGACTTGTTGATTTTGCTTTTCGTGTCCCACGCAAGAGGCTGAAAATGGACCTTTCGTATCGTAATGACACACCGGGGTAAAGAAAACCTGCATTCGGTGCGATACGTAAAACTTTAAATATAAGGTTAACAGAGCTGTGATTCCGGCGCCGCTATCGCAACATTTTTCCGGGCCAATCATTAACCCGTCGTCCACAGGATGGGCCTATTTTTTGGCGGCTGCCTGTTTTTTGGCGGCTGGAAGAACGGAGTTGCAGAGTCATGCGTGGCGAAAACGGCATTGCCTTCTCGATGCCCGGCGGCGATGTGTCGGGAACGGCCGGGTCGCGGCCCGTGGACCTGGCGCATCTGGCGCGCCAAACGATGGGCGACCGCAGCCTCGAACAGGAGGTGCTGGCGCTGTTCGTGCAGCAGGCATTGTCGGTTCGCGACAGGATCGTCGACGCCGATGTGAAGCAAAGACTGCTCCTGGCGCACGGGCTGAAAGGCTCGGCGCGCGGCGTCGGCGCCTTTGCTGTTGCCGAGTGCGCCGGCGCGATCGAACTTCAACCTGAAGATACCAATACCCTCAAGCGGCTTGGCTCCCTGATCGAAGAAGTCCGCGAATTCGTCGCCGCCATCAGCCGTTAAACCCATTTCCGAAAAAAAACGGCATAGAGCGCCGCTTTCGCGCCGCAGTTGACTTGTCAGCGGGAGTGATTATCTCGGCTGGGACTCCCTTCAGGTGACAAATGACCAAGCTGACCTTCATCGCCCATGACGGCACACATTTTGACGTGGATGCCGAAAACGGCTCGACCGTCATGGAGAACGCGATCCGCAACGCCGTGCCGGGGATCGAGGCCGAATGCGGCGGCGCTTGCGCCTGCGCGACCTGTCATGTCTATGTCGATGAGGCGTGGACGGCGGAGGTCGGCGAGCCGGAAGCAATGGAAGAGGACATGCTGGACTTTGCCTACGACGTCCAGCCGAACTCACGGCTCTCCTGTCAAATCAAGGTGCGCGACGCTCTCGACGGCCTGGTTGTGCGCGTGCCCGCCCGCCAGGGTTGAAGCGTGGAGGCTTAAGCGCCAGATATAGCCGATTTTTCCGGCCCCGGCTTGGCAGCGGGCTAATGGTCATGCAGTGTCGCGCCGTTCTCTATAATGCCGCGCGTTCTCTCGGATGCGCATAGGACGCTGTAGCACCGTGATTTGGCGCAGGATCCCCGGCGAGAATCGATTCCGATTTTCGGGTCATGCGCATCGAAGGCGCATTCATGACCGATATCATCAGGACGGACGTATTGATTGTCGGGGCAGGGCCTGTCGGCCTGTTCGCCGTGTTCGAGCTCGGCCTCTTTGACATGAAATGCCATCTGATCGACATACTCGATCGGCCCGGCGGGCAATGCGCCGAGCTCTACCCGGAAAAGCCGATCTACGACATTCCCGGCCTGCCATCGATCTCGGCCCAGGGCCTGGTCGACAGACTGCTTGAGCAGATCGCGCCGTTCAAGCCTGACTTCACCTTTAACCGCATGGTCTCGAGCCTCGAAAAGCTCGAGGACGGCAGTTTTCGCGTCATCACCGACGAGAATGAGGTGTTTGAAGCCAAGATTGTGGTTATTGCCGCCGGCGGCGGCTCTTTCCAGCCGAAGCGGCCGCCAATTCCGGGCATCGAGCTTTATGAGGGCAAGAGCGTCTTCTACTCGGTTCGCCGGATGGAGGAATTCCGCGGCCACGACCTGGTTATCGTCGGCGGCGGCGATTCGGCGCTCGACTGGACGCTGAACCTGCAGCCGGTGGCCAAGAGCGTGACACTGGTCCATCGGCGGCCGGAGTTCCGCGCGGCGCCCGACAGTGTCAACAAGATGTACGCCATGCAGGAGATGAAGGAACTGGATTTCCAGGTCGGGCAGGTGACCGGGCTGACCGGCACGGACGGCCATCTCTCGGCGGCGACCATCAAGGGACCCGACGGTGACACCGAGGTGCCGTGCACTCGGTTGCTGCCGTTCTTCGGCCTGACCATGAAGCTCGGGCCGATCGCCGAGTGGGGGCTCAATCTTCATGAGAACCTGATCCCGGTCGACACCGAGAAATTCCAGACGTCGGTAACGGGCATCTTCGCCGTCGGCGACATCAACTGGTATCCCGGCAAGCTGAAGCTGATCCTGTCGGGCTTCCACGAGGTCGCCCTGATGGCGCAGGCGGCCAAGCGCATCGTCAGCCCCGGCGAGCGCATCGTATTCCAGTATACGACGTCGTCGACCAGCCTGCAGAAGAAGCTCGGCGTCGCCGGCTGAGCTCTTACTCCACGAGGATCGACCTTGCCATCTGGCCTGAGCTAACCCGGCAGCCGGCCTTTTTCGATCCGCTGCATGCGATAACGCATCAGCCGCAGGATGCGGCTTTCGAAATTGATGGTTTCGACGCGGTCGAATTGCATCTGGGCACGGTCGTGCTTGGCAAGAATAGCGGCGGAAATCTCCGCTGCCCTGGCCTTGGCCTCCTGGCAAGTCTTGCGCGGGTGGGTCGCCTTCAGCGCAGCCTCGAGTTCGCTGGCATGGTTCTTGGCGATCTCGACATGGCGGTCCTCATGGCGCTTGATGTCGGCCGACAATGTATCCCAAAACAGCCTGACGCCCGCGTCGGCCTTGCGCGGGCGGCGCCACTCGGGAAGGATCACCTTGACCTTGAGAGTGACGTCGGCGTCAGCAATCGCGCAGGAATTCGATTTTTCCGCATAGCTGACGCGGGTGGTGAACGCCATCTGCGTGGCGCCTGGATGCCGCATTCCGGTGCTTTTCACCCGAGGTCCAAGTTTCGTAAGCTGGGATCCGATATCATCGAGCGTTCTGCCGCCGATGCTGAAATAGCTATATGTCTTTACCAAACTCGCCGTGCCCGCCGGCAAGGCAGAACAAGCGAGCATCAGGGCGCAAAGCAGTGATCGTTTCATCATGTTGCCTCTTTGCCTACCTTGCGCTACGGCCGCTGCCGGCGCAACGGAATTGATCTTTGGCGGATCACACATGGTTGATGGACAATGACGACAATGACAACAGGGCGATGGCAGTTGGCGCATGGGCGCCATCTCGACCTTGCCGGCAAGGCGGTGATCGTCGGGATCCTCAATGTCACGCCGGACAGTTTTTCCGACGGCGGGCTGTTCGTCGCGCCCGAACAGGCGATCGCCCAGGCGCGTCGGATGGTGGAAGAGGGGGCCTCCGTCATTGACGTCGGCGGGGAATCGACGCGCCCCGGCGCATCTCCGGTAGCCATCGAGGAAGAGCAGGCCCGCGTGCTGCCTGTCATCGAGGCGCTGGCCGGGCTCGGCGAGGCGCTGATTTCGGTCGACACCTATCGCGAGGACACCGCCCGGCTTGCCGTCGCCGCCGGCGCGCATATCCTCAACGACGTCTGGGGCCTGCAACGCGAACTGGGCATCGCGCGGGTCGCGGCCGAAACCGGCGCCGGGCTTGTCATCATGCACACCGGGCGTGACAGGCAAAAACTGCCCGACGTGATCGAGGATCAATTTTTCTTCCTCGGGAAGTCCCTGGAAATCGCCCGGCGAAGCGGCGTTGCCGACGACCAGATCGTGCTCGATCCGGGCTTTGGCTTCGCCAAGGAAACCGCGGAGGAAAATCTCGACCTGATGGCACGGTTTTCCGAGCTCGATGCCTTGGGCTTTCCGCTGATGGCCGGCACATCGCGAAAGCGCTTCGTCGGCGCCGTCACCGGCCGCGACGCTTCGGCAAGGGGGGCCGGAACAGCGGCGACGAGCGTCATACTGAGGCTCAAGGGCGCGCAGCTTTTTCGCGTCCACGATGTCGCAATCAATGTGGATGCGCTGGCGGTTGCGGATGCTATGCTGGCGCGCGAAACCGCCGCATGGCCCGCAAATCGAAATGCGTAGATTAAAAGCCTTAGAGCGTAGTCTGTGCGCCCAAGCGGACGCGCATCGCTCTCATCGAGCAGGACGCTGAGCGATGTATATCATCCGCATGAAAAATTGCGCCTTCTTCGCTCGGCACGGCGTGCTGGATGAGGAGGAGACGCTCGGCCAGCGTTTCTATGTCGACGCTGCGCTCACCGTCGAACCCGGCCGCGCGCTGGTCGATGATTCCATCGAGGATACCGTTCACTATGGCGTTGCTTTCGGGGTGATCGAAAAGATCATCACCGGGGAGAGGCGTTTTCTGATTGAAGCGCTGGCGCTGGAGGTGGCCCGGGCGCTGACGGCCCGGTTTCCCCAGATCAAAAAGGCCGAGATTACCGTGCGAAAGCCGAACGCTCCGGTGCCCGGTGTGCTCGATCATGTCGAGGTGACCGTTGTCTGGCCCGAATAATACTGTCTACCTCAGCCTTGGCGGCAATCTCGGCGACCCGGCAAGGTCGATGGGCGCGGCGCTGCGCATGCTGGACGCCGACAGGAACGCGCGCGTCGTTGTCGTCTCCTCGCTTTACCGCACGCCGCCCTGGGGCAAGCTCGACCAGCCGGATTTTCTCAATGCGGCCGCCGAAATTTCGACCGTGCTCGCGCCACATGCATTGCTCGATCTCTGTCTCGACGTCGAGCGCAGGCTGAAGCGGGTGCGCGAGGAGCGCTGGGGTCCACGGCTGATCGACATCGACATTCTGGTGTTCGGCGATCGGATCATCCACGAAACCGGGCTGGAAGTACCGCATCCGCGCATGCTGGAGCGCGCTTTCGTTCTGGCGCCACTGGCCGAGATCGCGCCTGACCTCACCGTCGACGGCAGAAGCGTGGCGGAGCGGCTTGCCGCTCTCGACAGCGCCGGCATCGAGCGATTGCCGTCCGGCCGGGATTGGTGGCTGGCTTGACGGTCTGAGGCGATTGCCCTGCACTGTGTTCAGCCGGAAAATCCGCCGCCGTCGAGGAACAGCTGTTCTTCCGGCGTCGTCTCGCGGCCAAGCATCCTGTTTCGGTGCGGAAAGCGGCCGAAGCGCTGAATGATCTCCAGATGCTCGACGGCATATTTCAGATAGGCTTGGGCTTTGGCGGTGGTGAGGTCGACCGATTTGTGCTGGTCGGCGAGATCTTCCGAATGCTCATAAGGCAAATAGAGGAAGACGCGAAGCTCTTCTTCGAGCGCCAGATCCTGGCCGGCGGCGATCGTCTTTTCGGCAAAATGCCTTGCCAGCGGGTCGGTGGCATACATATGGCCGGTGCCGCGAAAACAGTTTCGTGGGAACTGGTCTAGCAGGATCATCAGCGCCAGTGAGCCTTCGGCATGCTCCGACCAGTCGTCGCATTCACGCCGCGCAGCAGCGTAATGCAGGTCGAGAAACCGGTTGCGGAACTTCGCGTCGAAGGCGTCATTCTTCTCGAACCATGCATCTTCCCCGGCGTCACGCCAGAATTGGGTGACGGAGAGCGCGCGCTCGTCCAGTACGGTCATCTGTGTCTCCACGTGTTAGTCGGCAGGCTCGGATTTGTGCAGAACGCCGGCGGTTTCTTCATTGAGCGCCTGACCGGAGCGGCGCGGCTGGCTGAGCGGTGTCGGAATGGGTGTGCCGATATTGCCCTTGAGGAAGCGCGCTCCGGCGCGAACCCCTTCGGCGAGTTGCAACTCGAAACGGGCGGCGTCGCGGTGGCGGACGTCCTCGATCACCTCGGCGACTTCCTCCGGGTCGACGCCCAGCGCTTCCAGCGTGGAGCCGCCGAAGACAAGCGCTGATTCGAAGGTTTCGCGAATCTGGAAATCGACGTCGGCACGTATCAACTGCAGTGCGGTTCCGCGGTCGAAAGCGCGTGCCAGCACGGTGAGCAGGGGAAACTCCGCCTTGATCAGCTTTGCGATCCGCACGGCGACATCGGGCTTGTCGACGCAGATCAACACCGCGCGCGCGCGGCCGGCGCCTGCGGCACGCAGAATGTCCAGCCGCGTGCCGTCGCCATAATAGACCTTGAAACCGAAATCGGCCGCCGCCTGGATCATCTCGACCTCATTGTCGATGATCGAGACGTCGATCCCGCGCAACAGCAGCGGCTGGCTGGCGATCTGGCCGAAGCGGCCGAAGCCGATGATCAGCACGCTGCCGGTCAGGCCATCGGCGATGTCGACGCCTTCGAGCGACTGCTCGTCGCGCGGCGTCAGATACCGCAATGCCAGAATGGCCAGCGGCGTCAGCACCATGGAGATGATGACGATCGCCGTCAGTGTCGCGTTAGCCTGGCTGTCGATGATGCCGACCGCCGCGGCGGCGGAATAGAGAACGAAGGCGAATTCGCCGCCTTGCGCCATGAAGACGGCGCGCTCGAGCGCCTCCCGGTGGCCGGTCTTGAGGATGCGGGCGACGAGGTAGATGCCGATCGCCTTTATCACCATGTAGGCTACGACGTAGATGGCGACAAGCCGCCAGTTCTGGGCAACCACGTGCAGGTCGAGCGACATGCCGACAGCGAGGAAGAACAGTCCGAGCAGCACACCGCGGAATGGTTCGATGTCGGCCTCGAGCTGATGGCGGAAGGTGGATTCCGACAACAGCACGCCGGCCAGGAAAGCGCCCATCGCCATCGACAGGCCGCTAAGCTGCATGGCAAGCGCCGACCCCAGAACGACCAGAAGGGCGGCGGCGGTCATCACTTCGCGGGCGCGGGCATCCGCCAGGATGCGGAAGAACGGATTGAGCAGGTAACGCCCGGCCAGCACCAGCCCGACGATGGCGGCAAGACCGATGCCCACCTCCGTCAGCCGCTGGGTCACGCTCATATCGGCGCCGCCCGGTGCCAGAAAAGCGATCAGCGCCAGCAGCGGGACGATCGCCAGGTCTTCGAGCAGCAGGATGGAGACGATGCGCTGGCCTTTGGGCGCGGCGATCTCACCGCGTTCCTCCAGAAGCTGCATGACGATCGCCGTCGAGGTCAGCACGAAACCGGCGCCGGCGACGAAGGATTGCGAGACCGGAAAACCTCCCGCCAGTCCTACGCCGGTCAGCAACAGCGCGCAGACGCCGACCTGCAATGCCCCAAGGCCAAAGATCTCCCGGCGCAGGCCCCACAGCCGTGACGGCTGCATCTCCAGCCCGATGATGAACAGGAACATGACGACGCCGAGCTCGGCGACGTGAAGAATGGCTTCCGATTCGGAAAAGATGCCGATGCCGAACGGGCCGATGACCACGCCGGCCGCCAGATAGCCGAGGATGGAGCCAAGCCCGATGCGCTTGAAGATCGGCACGGCGACAACACCTGCGGCGAGCAGCGCCACGACGTGGATCAGATCGCTGCCCGCTGCTTCTGCCGCCATGCCTGCCGTTCCGTTCTCTCTAGGGACCGCTGCACGTGCTGCGGCATCGAGCGGCCAAGATAGGGGCTTCGGCTGAGATCGAACAGTCCGAATCCGGAAACTGGTGCAGCAGTGTTGCAGACGCGCTCCGGTGGCCGTGGCTGCCGTTTTCTTGGTGAATAGTGAATAGTGAATAGTCAGTAGTCAGTAGTAATCTGAAGTGATATCACCATTCACCATTCACCATTCACCATTCACTACTCACGGCGCGATGGAGCCGACTTCGAGCGTATCGACGCGCTTTAGCTTCATGCCGATGACCGGCACCAATTGCTGCTCGACGCGCACCGCAACCGTCACTGTCATCGAATTGTCGTTGGGGACAAGAGCCTGCATGACGCCGCGCAACTGGTTACGGTTGATCGTGAAGACGACCTTGTTGGCGCTGACCACGTTGCCGCCGATGATGTCGAGCCCGGAACCGGCGGCGCCGCCCATGAAGCTGCCCTTGTAGCCCTCGCGGCCCTTGTGCTGGATCGTCGCCGACATCTGCTGGGTGAACATGCCGACGCGGCAACCGCCGTCGAGCGACATGCCGATCTTGCCGTCCGGCGTCGAACCGGTGAAATTGCAGGTGAATTTCGTGCCCTTGTATTTGCCAGCGACAATTTCCCCCGGGCCGACCCATTCGCCCTCCACCGATTGAAAGAACTTCTTGTCCCGTTCTGCCGCAAAGGTCTTTTCGGCCATGCCGGCAGTTGTTGAAACCACGACTGCCATCGGCAGGACGCTGGACAAGATCACGCTTTTCATCGACGACATCCGGCAACAAAGAGACTAGTTTGGAACCCGTCCGACCATGAACAAGATTGGTTAATGCTTTGTCACCGCTTGCGCATAACCTCGGAAATCGGACGCGATTTGCGCTGGGATCATGGGCAAAACAAACGTGCTGCAGCTTCCCTTTGCGCGCCACTAAAGCGCGTCGCGTTCGGCCGGCCTGATGCGACGCGCTTTAGGTTGTTGCTTCCACACATGTCGTCATCGCAAAACCGTTGCACACTTTTGCGCGACATGCATTAGGACGTGCGGCGTCGGAAACGGTTGTCACGTGTCGGAAGCGGATGTTTCCTTCTGTTTTTTGGTTGCAAATGATGTCAGCGCGGACAGGAAATCGCCCATGCCGGGCCGCCTCGCGGCACTGAAGGGCAGTGGCCTTGCGGTCTCCATCGCAGCAATGCCGATGCGCGCCGTCATCATGCCGTTGACGACGCCTTCGCCAAGTTTTGCCGAGAGCCGGGCGGCAAGGCCATGGCCGACGATCTGCTGCACGAAACTGTCGCCGACGGCAATCGAGCCGGTCACTGCCAGATGGGCGAGAACGCTGCGTGCCAGCCGGAAGAACCCCAGCGTGCCCGGCCGGCCACCATAAAGCTCCGACAGGCGGCGAATCAGCCGGCCGGCTTCGAACACGACATAGGCGACGTCGACCAGAGCGCGAGGGCTGACCGCCGTCACCAGTGACACACGCTTTGCCGCTTCGAGGATCATCACCTTGGCGCGCGCATCGAGGGGGCCGAGGATTTCGGTCTCGGCCAGGCGCACCAGATTGCCACCGTCGATGATCTCGTCGCGCAAGTCTGCCAGGGCGCGTCTGCCGGCCGCAGTTTCGGGCTTGGCCGCGACAAAGGCCGACAGTTCGTCGACCACGGCGCGAGCGGCTTTCGGATCGTCGCGGGCGATGGCGTCGAGCGCCCGCTTCTGCAGCTTTTCGACCTCGGCGAGGCGGGCGATCGCCAGGAACTCGCGGGCAAGGATGACCAGAAGCGCGAGCAGCGCGATCACGGCCATACCGGCGGCCAGCCAACCCAGCCATTCGGCACGGGCGAACAGATCGCGAATCAGCTGGTCGGTCCAAAGGCCGAGGGCCAGCGAAACCAGAACGCCCAATGCGCCGAAGAACAGGCTGCCTGATATCGAGCGCTGCCGCGGCGCGGTCGCCGGCGGCGGTTCGGCGGCGATGATGTCCGGCTCGTCGAAAACGTCGATTTCCGCCGGCGTGACCACGGCAAGGTCAGCGTTCACGGTGCGCGGCTTTCTGGCCGCAGCGGCGTCGGGCTGGCGCAAGGCCGCCTGTTGCTTTGGCGGGGCGTCCGGCTCGATGCGAAATGCCGCCGGCTTGCGGGTCGGGGTCATGCCAGATGATCTCCGATTAAAAACTGCAGGGCGCGGTCGAGCCTGATATGCGGCAGCGACAGCGTGACCCCTTCGGCGGTGCGTTCGAGCTTTGGCGGGCGAAAGCGCACGAAGCGGATCGCCGGGTCATCACTGCCCTGCCGATGGCCTGGGCTTTGCCGATGGCCTGGGTTCTGCCGCTGGTCTCGTCCAGAGACATCGAACACTGCATCAATTTTCTCCGGTAAGTCACCGGGAAATATGGCTGTTTCTGTTCTGCCATCAAATGTTTCGCTGTTGATCTTTTCACCTTTCAACGGTGTGCCGATGATGACCGGCAGCGTTTCACGGCCTTGCTTGACCGTGCCTTCCCGGGTCGCTCGCACCGCCGCCAGGGCGACCACGTCGACATCGGCGCCAGTGAAATTCGCCCGCGCCACGGCGCGGTCGGCGAGCCGCCGCACGATCGCCTGCAGCCGGTCGTGGCTTTCGTGGTGCAGATGGTCCGCCTTCGTCGCCGCCACCAATATGCGGTCGATGCGCCTTGAAAAAAAGTCGGTCAGGAAATTGCCGCGGCCGGGGCGGAAACAGGCGAGGATTTCGGTCACCGCACGTTCGAGATCGGCCATCGCGCCGGGCCCCGCATTCAAGGCCTGCAAGGCGTCTATCACGACGATCTGACGGTCGAGGCGCGTGATGTGCTCCCGGAAGAACGGCTTCACGACATGCGTCCTGTAGGCTTCGTAGCGCCGCTCCATCATCGCCTGAAGCGACCCGGACCGCGCCCGCCGCTCGCTCAGGCCCGGCAAGGGCGCGAAGGTCAGCGCCGGGGAGCCCTCAAGATCGCCGGGCATCAGGAAACGGCCGGGTGGCAGGGTCGAAAGCGCCCGCTCGTCGAGCTTGCATGCCTTGAGATATGCGGCGAAGCTCTCGGCGAGGCGTCGCGCCGTCATCTCGTCGGCGTCGGCATTCGGGTCGATTGCGGCGGAGAGCGCGCGCCATTCCTGCGAAAGGTCGGCGCGCACCGGCAGCACGGCCATGTCAAAGGCTTCGCGTGAGAAATCGGCGTAGGATTTGCCGAGCAGCGGCAGGTCAAGCAGCCATTCCCCAGGATAGTCGACGATATCGATCGACAATCTGCCTGATGAGAACATGCGGCTCCAGCCGGAGGCCGATTCAAATTCGATGGTAAGCCTCAGTTCGGAAATGGCACGCGTCGAATCCGGCCACAGGCGGTCGTTGACCAGGGCCGCGATGTGGTCCTCGTACTGGAATCGCGGCACGGCGTCATCGGGTTGCTCTTCGAGGAAGGCACGGGCGATACGTCCCGATTTCTGCGCCTCAAACAGCGGCAACCGCCCGCCATGGATCAGATTGTGGACAAAGGCTGAGATGAACACCGTCTTGCCGGCGCGGGAGAGGCCGGTAACACCCAGCCGCAGCGATGGCGAAAAAAGCCCGGTAGCACGCCCCGAAAGCGTATCCAGGGCAATCTTCGCCTCGTCGGTGAAAGTGGTCAGCGATGATGCCAAAATGCGGTCTCTCGGGGCTTCGGTCCGCCCCGATATAGGCGCTGCCGGTTACGTTTGAAATGGCGTCAGATATCGGCCGGCGTCAGGAAGGCTTCGAGATAGCCGGTGCCTTGCGCGGCGTTGGCAAGACCGCCCGGAAAGCGGACGACCGCGAGGCCGGAGGTCGGGAAGCCGTGGTTCAGCATTCCCCTTGCAGCCTCGTCGCCTTCGCCCGAAAGCGCGATGGTGAGATCTTCCGTCATCGGGTTGTGGCCGACGATGAGCAGCGAGCCTGGCCCGCCATTGCCGCGGATGAGGTTGAGATAGCCGGCGGCATCCTCGCTGTAGAGCGTCTCCAGGAACAGCACCCGGCCCGTATCGGTGTGACCGGCCAGGCCTTCCAGCGTTTGGCGCGCGCGCTTTGCATTCGAGCAAAGGGTTAGGTCCGGGACGTAGTTGCAGGCCCGCATGACCGCACCCATCGTTTCGGCGTCGGCGACGCCGGATGCGTCGAGCGGACGATCGAAATCGCGCATGCCCGGCAGGGCCCATCCGGCCTTCGCATGCCTCAGCAGATAAAGCTTGCTCACCGGTCCCTCGCTTGTGCCAAACACCGAAACTCGTCAAAAGGCGCTGCGGGATTAGTCATTAGAAAGGCCTTGCGCACAATGGCCGGCCCCCACAAACCCAACGAATCATACACGAATTCGGTCGCGCCCTTCATGCGAATGATGCGGCCCATGGCATTTTGGCCGAGATTAACAATTGCGTGAATCTCTCGTCGATTGCGCTTGTGCAGCATTCGGTCCGTGAATATATAGGCGCCAAATTTGGGGCTTTCTGGGTGAGTCGAATGAACGACATCGTTACCGCCGATTACGTACCCTCCGAAGACGAGCCGTTCATGAACGAGCGGCAGAAATCCTACTTTCGCCTGAAGCTCGTCACCTGGAAGAATGACATACTGCGCGAAGCGCGCGAAACTCTCGAAATCCTACAGCAGGAAAACGCCAACCACCCCGATCTCGCCGATCGCGCCTCTTCGGAAACCGACCGCGCCATCGAACTTCGCGCCCGAGATCGCCAGCGGAAACTCATTTCAAAGATCGATTCAGCGCTTCAGCGCATCGATGAAGGCACTTACGGCTATTGTGAGGAAACCGGCGAGCCGATCGCGCTGAAGCGGCTCGATGCGCGTCCGATCGCGACCCTGTCGATCGAGGCGCAGGAGCGCCACGAACGCCGCGAGAAGGTCTACCGCGACGACTGAAGCACGGGCGAAGCGTCTAAACGGGCGAAGCGTCTAAAAAGCAGCCAATAGCGAATTTGTCATGGCCGGTCTCCGGCCATTTTTTTGTTGGCTGTTGGCCGGTTATTTCTTCTGGCTGGACAACTCGCCGAGAAGCTTCGTCATCTCGTCATCGAGAGACGACGGCGCTTTCACCGCTGGCTTGCTCTCCGGCTTGGCCGGGTGCGGGTCATCAAACGAGACCTCGAGCTCCCTCATCAGCGTATCGTCAATGGAATCCTCTTTTGCCGGGGAATCCTGTCTTGCCGGCGATGGCGCGTACCGAACGGCATTGGTGTAGGCGGGCAATGGCGTGATGGTCGCCGATTGAGGGCTTTGAGCTGCTGGCCGCGGCGCCGGCGCCGGTGGGGGCTGATGCGGCCGGACAGGCGATGGGGCCGTGCTTGCCGGCGGCGGAGACGGTGCTTGCCGCACTGGCGCGGGAGCCGGTTGCGGCGCGCGCGGCGGCGGTGCCGGCTGATGGCCGCCACCATCTCCGGTCAGTGCAGGACGGCGCAGCGCCGACAGCCTGATGTCGCGTTCGACGACGACGTCGGTCGGGCCGCCGATCAGCAGCAGGTGCTCGATATCGTCGCGGCGCACCAGCACCAACCGTCGGTGACTGTCGACTGCGGTGGCGTCCATCACCGCCAGCCGCGTCTTGCGGTTCCTGCCGCCGGCAACGAATGTTCCAAAAGTCAGATTGCGGACCAGCTTGATGATGATGAGAACGATGACCACAAGGACAAGCGCGACAAAGGTCCACAGGATTGCCGCGGCATAACCAGGACCCGCCACGCTATCCAGCCACTGCAGCATTGGTGCCCCCAAAATCAGCTTTCGAAGAAGCCGCGACACTAGACTGTTGCGGCACGCGACTGCAAGTTACGTTTCGCGCTTCGTGAACAGCTTGAAACACCGATGTGGTGGATTTCAAGTTTCTGCGAATTGCGGGCGTCAGGGTTCCCGCTTCAACCCACGACACTGGATTTTTCAGCAAGTTGCTGGTGTGATGAATCCGAAATTCGCCCCGCGCTGGACCAGGATGATGCGAATTTCGGATTCACCGCACCCAGGCGCCGAACGGGTGTCATTTTTAGCGGACAGTTGCCGCCAAGGCCTTTTCCGGACCCTGAGAATGTGATTCAACCGGGCAGGGGCAAGTACCGGAATTCACGAGCAGGGGGCACATGGCCAAGGAAGCGCGCGGCGATTTCTATCCGGTACCGATCGTCGACCAGAACACGCGACCGGGCGCGGTCACCCGGCTCATCGTCTTCATCGTTGTCCTGACAGGAGCGGCGATCATTTTCGGCCTTTTCCGAGAACGTCTCGGCGATCCATTCCTGCTTGGAATGCTTGGCGTGCTGGCGATGATCGGTGTCGGCTTCCTGTTCGCCACCGCCATCGGCTTCGTGCAGATCGCACCGCGCTCGACGAGTGACGAGCTGTCGAAAGCCTTCGTCGATTCAATGTCGCAAGGCCTTCTGGTCACCGACACCAAGGGTCGTGTCGTCTATGCCAATCGGGCCTATGCCGACATGACGGGCGCGGCTTCTGCGGCGGATCTAAAGACCGTCGAAGGGTTGCTGTCCGATGTTCCCGAGGCCTCGGTGACCATATACCGGCTCGCCTCCGGCCTGCGCGACGGCCAGCCCGGCGACGGTGAGTTTCGGCTTGCCCAATCCATTCGACCCGGCGCTGAGCCGGGCTCGCGCTGGTACCGTGTCCGCGCCCGCGCCTTCAGCGTCCCCGGCCAGCGGCTGCCCTTGCTCGCCTGGCAACTCGCCGACGTCTCGAAAGAACGGGCCGAGCAGGAGCGGTTCTTCCTTGATCTGCAGGAGGCTATCGACCATCTTGACCATGCGCCTGCCGGCTTCTTTTCGGCCGACCAGGAAGGCCGCGTCACCTACATCAACGCCACGCTTGCGGAGTGGCTGGGCATCGACCTGACGAGCTTCACGCCTGGTGCCGTCACGCTTCCGGAGATCGTCGCCGGCGACGGCATGGCACTGGTCCGCTCGGTCAAGGCCGATCCCGGCACCACCCGCAATGCGGTCATCGATCTCGATCTGACGACAGTGAAGGGCGAGGCGCTGCCCGTGCGTTTCATGCATCGGGTTTCGGCCAGCCGCGAGGGCGCCAACGGGCCGACGCGCACCATCGTGCTCAACCGGACGCAAGGCGAGGACGCTTCCGCCGATCTGCGCGCCTCGGAGATCCGCTTCACCCGCTTCTTCAATTCGACGCCGATGGCAATAGCGGCTGTCGACAACCGCGGACGCATCCTGCGCACCAACGCGCCTTTCCTGTCGCTGTTTTCCTCCGTCGTCGACGGGGACGCGGTCGATCGGCGCGTGCGGCTGGACACGGTGATCCATGAGCGCGACCGCCCCGCCTTTGCAGCGGCGTTCGAAAAAGCGCGACAACGGCAGGCCGATATCGAACCGATCGATACGCTGCTGCCCGGCAATGAAGAACGGCACATGCGCTTCTACGTCAACGCGGTTGCCGACGGCACCGGCGAGGGCGCCGAAGAATCGGCCATCGTCTACGCCGTCGAGACCACCGAGCAGAAGGCGCTCGAGGGCCAGATGGCGCAAAGCCAGAAGATGCAGGCGGTCGGCCAGCTTGCCGGCGGCATCGCACACGACTTCAACAATGTGCTGACCGCCATCATCATGGCGTCGGACCTCTTGTTGACCAACCACCGCCCGTCGGACCCGTCCTTCCCCGACATCATGAACATCAAGCAGAACGCCAACCGGGCGGCCTCGCTGGTGCGGCAGCTTCTGGCCTTCTCGCGCAAGCAGACGCTGCGGCCGGAGGTGCTCAACCTGACCGACGTGCTTGCCGATCTGCGGATGCTGCTGGCCCGTCTGGTCGGCAACGACATCAAGCTGAAGGTCGATCATGGCCGCGATCTGTGGCCGGTGAAGGTCGACATCGGGCAGTTTGAGCAGGTGGTGGTCAATCTGGCGGTCAATGCGCGCGATGCGATGCCGAACGGCGGCGAGCTCACCGTGCGCACCCGCAACGTGACCACACAGGAGAGCAAGAGCCTTCCTTACCGCGAACTTGGGCCCGCCGATTATGTGGTGGTCGAAGTTGAAGACACCGGCAGCGGCATCGCCCCCGAAGTGCTCAAGAAGATTTTCGAACCCTTCTTCACCACCAAGGAGGTCGGCAAGGGCACCGGCCTCGGCCTGTCGATGGTCTATGGCATCATCAAGCAGACAGGCGGCTTCATCTTCTGCGATTCCGAGGTCGGCAAAGGATCGGTGTTCCGCATCTTCCTGCCGCGCTACGTTGCTGAGGCGAGAACGGCAGGCGAGCCCGGCGAGGCGCCGGCTGCACCGGCAAAGGTCGCCGACGCAGCCAAGGACCTGTCAGGTTCGGCCACGGTACTGCTCGTCGAGGACGAGGATGCCGTGCGCATGGGCGGCATGCGGGCGCTGACGTCGCGCGGCTACACCGTCCACGAAGCGTCCTCGGGCGTCGAGGCGCTGGAAATCTTCGAGGCGCTCGGCGGCAAGGTCGACATTGTCGTTTCCGATGTGGTGATGCCGGAAATGGATGGGCCGACGCTGCTTGGCGAATTGCGCAAGCGGCAGCCGGACATCAAATTCGTCTTCGTTTCCGGCTACGCGGAGGACGCGTTCGCCAAGAACCTGCCGGCAGACGCGCATTTCGGTTTCCTGCCGAAGCCGTTTTCGCTCAAGCAACTGGCCACGATCGTCAAGGACGTGCTGGAATCTTAGGGCTCACTAATTCGCACTTGCGAAATGGCGTGAGACTGCCATGATATTGGGGGAACAGGCGGCGGGTTTTGGGGGAGCATGCCGTGACGCCGCACAACGAGGCAGGCAAGGGCGATTATGCGGCGACAGTTCTGTTGCCGGGCGATCCGCAGCGTGCCGAATGGATGGCGGAAACCTTTCTCGAGGCGCCGCGCTGCGTCAACCGTCGAAGGGAGGCCCTCGGTTTTACCGGGCTGTTTCGCGGCAAGCCCGTCAGCATCCAGTCCACCGGCATCGGCGTCTCGTCATTCCTGATCTACGCGCATGAATTGCTGGACTTCCATGGCGTGAGGACACTGATCCGCACCGGTACCTGTGGTGCCCTGACTGCTGCGGTTAAACTGCGCAGTTTGGTGATCTCGCAAGCGGTACGGGGTGAAAGTGCCGCGAGCGGCCAGGTTTTTGGGCTCTATGATGCTGATGCCGGACCCGATCCGCAGCTGTTTTCCCAAGCCCTGGCCCAGGCTGCCGAAATCGGCATCGAATATCAGGCCGGGCTGACCATCTGCAGCGACATATTCTATCATCCCAAGGGGCGCGACCGCTTCGCCGAAGCGCAGGCACAGGGCGCGCTGGCCGTGGACATGGAGACCAGTGCGCTCTATCGCATTGCCGCGCATTTCGGCGCCAGGGCCCTGTCGGTCCTGACTGTCGTCGACAATGTGGTGACCGGCGAGCAGACCGACTATTCCGAACGCCAGGCGCTCTTCACCGATATGACCCGGCTGGCGCTCGATGTCGCGATCGAAACTTAAGCTGCTTGCCGCTTCGGCGCCGTGTGTTCTTCGATGCCGGGCCGATGGCCGCGCAGATAGAGAGCACAGGTCGTGCGCAGCATCGAGGCGAAGTTCGGAATCTGGCCATTGATCTCGATGGCCTCGTCATAAAGCTTCGAGATGAATTTCGGCGTCGTCAGGCCCTGGCTGTCGGCGATCTCGTCGAGCAATTCCCAGAACGTCGCCTCGAGCTGAATGCTGGTCGAATGCCCGTCAATACGGATCGACCGGTTGATCTGCCGGTAGCCCTCCGGGTCCTGCCCGGCAAAAACCCTGCACATCGTTACCTCCCGTTCCTATTGGTCTGGCCGTTCTTATTGATTTTGGGCGCAATCAGCAGTGATTCGCGCCTTTGGGCAGTGCCTATCGTGGCCAATTATCTTCAGCTGGAAAGCGGAAAACAGCAATCGGACTTTCGTCCTTAAGCGGTTCCCACTCCGTCGTTAGATTAGCGCGTGGTAATCGGCTGCCACCACGTTTGCTGCAAGCCGCGCATAATACGACGACGCGCACATTCGCGCTTACCGCACGGAGTGTCATTTGGCGAAGCCGATCCACACCATGATCCGGGTTCTCGACGAGGCCCGGTCCGTCGACTTCTACCGGAAAGCGTTTGGACTGGACGTCGCCGAACGGCTCGATTTCGAAACCTTTACGCTCATCTATCTGAGCAATGCCGAGGCGGAGCTCGAAGTCGAGCTCACCGTCAACAAAGGCCGCCAGGAGCCTTATGCGCTCGGCGACGGCTACGGCCACCTCGCGGTTTCGGTCGCCGATCTGGACAGCGAACATGACCGGCTCGGCGCGCTTGGCCTGAACCCGAAGAAGATCGTCGAGTTCAACCGCGACGGAGCGCTGCTCGCACGCTTCTTCTTCATCGAGGATCCCGATGGCTACAAGATCGAGGTTCTGCAGCGTCAGGGCCGGTTCCAATAGGAGATAGTACGGCCGCGCCGGCCAGCGCGGCGCCAGCCAGGGCACCTTCGGGTGCAAATAGCAAGCAAGGGAGGAACAATTGGTCACGATTTATGAGAGCAAGCCGGTCCATGAAACGAAGCCAGGGCTATCGCGCCGCGAGCTACTGAAGCGCAGCGGTGTCGGCGCGCTGCTGGTCATTTCAGGCAGTGCCGTCATCAGCCCGGAACATGCCTGGGGTCTCGAAACAACCGCGCTCAAGCCCGAAACCATGGCGACCCTGATCCAGTTGGCGCGTGACATCTACCCGCACGACCAAGTGCCTGACAAATATTACGCGATCGCCGTCAAGGCGCATGATGAGCAGGCCGGCAAGGACCCTGCCCACAAGGACCTTATCGAAAAGGGTATCGCCGATCTCGACTTCAAATCGGGCAAGGGCGGCTACACCGGTCTCGGCTGGGAGGAGCAGCGCGTTGCGATGCTCAGAGATATCCAGGACACGCCGTTCTTCCAGGCCGTCCGCGGCGGGCTTGTCGTCGGCCTCTACAACCAGAAGGCGGTCTGGCCGATCTTCGGCTACGAAGGCGAATCCTACTCCAAGGGCGGCTACATGGCGCGCGGGTTCGACGACATCGAGTGGCTCTGAGCCCCCATCGTCGCAACCGCACACAACAGACATCATGGGAGGAAACCTTGGCAGCACCATTTGATCTCAACAACGACGGCGTGGTCGTCATCATCGGCTCGGGCGCCGGCGGCGGCACGCTCGGCAATGAACTTGCGCAGAAGGGCATCGATGTCGTCATCCTGGAGGCGGGCGCCCGTCACGAATACGAGGATTTCATCAATGACGAGTGGGATTCATTCGCCCAACTCGCCTGGACGGACAAGCGCACGACCTCGGGCGACTGGCGGGTGGCGAAGGATTTCCCCAACCTGCCGGCATGGATCGTCAAGGCGGTCGGCGGCTCGACCACGCACTGGGCGGGCGCCTCGCTGCGCTTCCAGGAGCACGAATTCAAAACGCTTTCGACTTACGGAAAACTGGAAGGCGCGAACCTGCTCGACTGGCCGATCACGCTTGCCGAGTTGGAGCCCTACTACGCAAAGGCCGAAGACAAGCTCGGCGTGACGCTCACCAACAACATCCCGGGCCTTCCCGGCAACAACAACTTCAAGGTGATGAAGGCCGGCGCCGACAAGCTCGGCTACAAGGAGTGCCACACCGGCCGGATGGCAATCAATTCCGAGCCGCGCGACGACCGCAATGCCTGCCAGCAGACCGGCTTCTGCTTCCAGGGCTGCAAATGGGGCGCCAAATGGTCGACGCTCTACAGCGAGATTCCCAAGGGCGAGGCGACCGGCCATCTCGAGGTCAGGCCGAATGCCATGGCCATCAAGATCAACCACGATGCGTCAGGCAAGGTAACCGGCGTCGTCTATGCCGACAAGGACGGCATGCTGAGGGAACAGAAGGCCCGCATCGTCGCCGTCGCCGGAAATTCGATCGAGAGCCCGCGGCTGCTGCTCAATTCGGCATCGAGCCAGTTTCCCGACGGCCTTGCCAATTCATCGGGGCAGGTCGGCAAGAACTACATGCGCCACACCACCGGCTCGGTCTACGGCATCTTCGACAAGCCGGTGCATATGTATCGCGGCACTACCATGGCCGGTATCATCCGCGATGAGGCCCGCAACGATCCCTCGCGCGGCTTCGTCGGCGGCTACGAGCTCGAGACGCTGTCGCTCGGCCTGCCGTTCATGGCCGCCTTCCTCAATCCCGGCGGCTGGGGGCGTTCCTTCACCACGGCGCTCGACCACTACGACCACATGGCCGGCATGTGGATCGTCGGCGAGGACATGCCGCGCCAGGAAAACCGCATCACGCTGCATGCCGATATCAAGGACGAGCACGGCATGCCGGTGGCGGACGTCCATTTCGACGACCATGCCAACGACGCGGCGATGCGCAACCACGCCTACAAACAGGGCTCGGCGCTCTACGAGGCGGTCGGGGCGACGCGGACCTTCCCGACGCCACCCTATCCGTCGACCCACAATCTCGGCACCAATCGGATGAGCGAGAAGGCGGCCGACGGCGTCGTCAACAAGCATGGCCAGGCGCACGATATCAAGAACCTGTTCGTGTCGGATGGCAGCCAGTTCACCACGGGCGGGGCTGAAAATCCGACATTGACGATCGTGTCGCTGGCGATCCGTCAGGCCGAGTACATTGCCGGACAAATGTCGGCCAAAAGCATTTAGCCATACCCTCCCGACTGCTGCTGGCGCGGAGCCTCACAAGGTTTCGCGCCTCTTTTTGTCGGCCGTTCAACGCTTCGTGCAGGTCGAGGCGGTGAAGGCGCCGTCAGGCTGCTTCATGATGATGTCGAAGGACGGGCTGGTTTGACCGTCCAGGGTGGCTTGCGTGAGCGAGATCGAGTTGCCGCCGGTCGTGTAGCCGCCCAACGGGCCCAACCAGGTGATCTCGCCATTTGCATTCATCTGATAGTTGTAGCCCTGCCGGGCGGTTCCGAAGCTCACCGGGCCGCTATAGACATTGCCCTTGACGGTGATGTCGCCAAGGCTGAGGAACATGCCAAGCAGATAGACTTCGCAGTGATAGGTACCGTCCGGCAATTTGCCATCGGTGAAGTCGGCGCGGGCGCTGCCGGTTGCCGCAACCAGAAGCATGGTGCTGAAAATGCGAGAAATCCTGGAGGTCATGCGGTCGCTCTTTTGAAGATCGATCTTGCCCCATTTTCCCGCAGCGCTGCAACGGTTCGCGGTCTTGGACGCGGTTTTGCTCAAAATTAATGCATTAATTCGCGAGCGATCAAAAATTAGGCTGTAGTGGGAAGTTTTTTCTCAAGCAGAGCACTGGCGGCGGCGCTTATCTTTGGCGGCTAATATATTAACCGGCTGATAGGGCTAGGAAATCCAGATCCACTCAATTTTGCTCCTGCGGTTGGCACAGCCGTTGCATGGTCTGTTTGCGATGCGATCAACCAGTCAGGGAGTTTTGAAATATGCGGGGCAGTTTCTCGACAATAACAAAAATGTTTTCGGCAGGCGCGGTCACGGCCGGCCTGTTGATGAGCGTTCCTGCCAGGGCGGCTGACGACACGATCAAGGTGGGTATTCTCCACTCGCTGTCGGGGACCATGGCGATTTCGGAGACGACGCTGAAGGACGCCATGCTGATGCTCATCGAAGAGCAGAATGCAAAGGGCGGCCTGCTCGGCAAGAAACTCGAAGCGGTCGTCGTCGATCCGGCTTCGAATTGGCCGCTGTTCGCCGAAAAGGCGCGCGAGCTGGTCTCCAAGGACAAGGTCGCGGCGGTGTTCGGGTGCTGGACCTCGGTGTCGCGCAAATCGGTGCTGCCGGTGTTCAGCGAGCTCGACAACATCCTGTTCTACCCCGTCCAGTATGAGGGCGAGGAGAGCGAGCGCAACGTGTTCTACACCGGTGCGGCGCCGAACCAGCAGGCTATCCCGGCTGTCGACTATCTGATGAGCGAGGACGGCGGTTCGGTGAAGCGCTGGGTGCTTGAAGGCACCGACTACGTCTATCCGCGCACCACCAACAAGATCCTCGAAGCCTATTTGAAAGCCAAGGGCGTCGCCGCCGAAGACATCATGGTCAACTACACGCCGTTCGGCTTCTCCGATTGGCAGACCGAGGTCGCGGCGATCAAGAAGTTCGGTTCCGCCGGCAAGAAGACCGCCGTCGTCTCGACGGTCAATGGCGACGCCAACGTGCCGTTCTACAAGGAGCTTGGCAACCAGGGCATCAAGGCCGAGGACATCCCGGTCATGGCCTTCTCGGTCGGCGAGGAAGAGCTTGCCGGTCTCGACACCGCACCGCTCGTCGGTCATCTCGCCGCCTGGAACTATTTTCAGAGCATCGATACGCCCGAGAACGCCAAGTTCATCGCCGACTGGCACAAATTCATCAAGAACGACAAGCGCACCACCAACGACCCGATGGAAGCCCACTATGTCGGTTTCAACATGTGGGTGAAGGCGGTCGAGAAGGCCGGCACCACCGATCCTGACAAGGTCATCGACGCCGTGATCGGCGTCTCGGTGCCGAACCTGACCGGTGGCTATTCAACGATGATGCCGAACCATCACATCACCAAGCCGGTGCTGATCGGCGAAATCCAGGCCGATGGCCAGTTCGAGACGGTCTCGCAGACGTCTGGCTTGGTGATGGGCGACGAGTGGTCCGACTATCTGGCCGATTCGAAGGACCTGATCTCCGATTGGCGCGCGCCTCTGTCCTGCGGCAACTTCAATGTCGCGACCGGCAAGTGCGGCGGCAAGGGAACCAACTGATCCTCCCGGGTCTGACGGTCGTGGATTTCTCCGCGACCGGGACCGCGACGCGTCCGGGCGAGCTCGTTCTCTCCTCCAGCTCGCCCGGACGCGAAGTTTCAACCCTCAAGAGCCGCCAGAAATCGATGATCCTCACCCGCGCGATCGGCCTGACGCTGCTGCTCCTCCTGGGAATGCTGTCGCCGTCGAACGCTGCCGAAGCGGATCTGCGCGCCGTCATCGCCAAATTTGCCACTGCCTCTAATTTCTCGGCCACCGAAGCTGTCGTGCGCGAGCTCGCCGCCACCGGTGATACTGCCGTCGAACGTCCGCTTGGCGCGCTTGCCGAGGGCGATCTCTACGTCCGCAAGGCCGATTCGCTGGTTTTCATCGGCAAGGCAGCTGGCGGCAGCGTTGAGCTGCTCGACCCGCTGAGCGGTGAAAAATCCGGCGACGCGGCCAAAAGCGAGATTACCAAGATCAAAGTCAACAACACGCTGCGCCGCGCCATCCGCGATGCGCTGGGCACGCTGACGCTCGGCGCAAAAGATCCGGCCGCGCGCATTGCCGCCGCCGACACCATGTTCAAGACGCCCGACGCGACAAACATCGAGCCGCTCGATGCCGCAATCGCCAGCGAGACCGTGGCAAGCGTCAAAGCGCTGCTCGAACAGGCCCGCGCCGCATCATTTCTAGTGTCCGACAGGCCGGAGACCGACAAACTGGCGGCGGTCGCGCTGATCGGCGGGCGCGGCGATCGCAACGCGCTGTCCCTGCTCACTGCCGTCGAGGCCAGTTCCGAAGGCGCGGTCAAGGACGCGGCGACCGCGGCGATCGCCAACATCAACTCGACGCTGGCGCTGTGGGATGCCGGCCAGAACATCTGGTACGGCATTTCGCTCGGATCGGTGCTGCTGCTGGCGTCGATCGGCCTCGCCATCACTTTTGGCGTCATGGGCGTCATCAACATGGCGCATGGCGAAATGGTCATGCTCGGCGCCTACACGACCTTTGTCGTGCAGGAGGTGATCAGAAACTCCTTTCCCGGCCTGTTCGACTGGTCGCTGGTCATCGCGCTGCCGCTCGCCTTCTCGGTCGCGGCGCTCGTCGGCCTCGTCATCGAGCGGGGCGTGATCCGTTTCCTCTACGGCCGGCCGCTGGAGACGCTGCTGGCGACATGGGGCGTCTCGCTCATCCTGCAGCAGGCCGTGCGCACTATCTTCGGGCCGACCAACCAGGAGGTCGGCAATCCGTCGTGGATGTCGGGTTCGTTCGGCATCGGCCAGCTTGCGGTGACCTGGAACCGGCTCTGGATACTGGTATTCGCGCTCGGCGTGTTCGCGGTGCTGCTTTATGTGATGAAGCGCACGCCCTGGGGCCTGCAGATGCGCGCCGTCACCGCCAATCGCCGCATGGCCGCTTCGATGGGCATCAGGACGCCGTGGGTCGACGCGCTGACCTTTGCCTTGGGATCCGGCATTGCCGGCATCGCCGGTGTCGCGCTCAGCCAGATCGACAATGTCTCGCCCAATCTCGGCCGCGGCTACATCATCGACAGCTTCATGGTCGTCGTCTTCGGCGGCGTCGGCAATCTCTGGGGCACGCTGGTCGGCGCCTTCTCGCTCGGCATCGTCAACAAGTTCCTCGAACCCTATGCCGGGGCGGTTCTCGGCAAGATCGTCGTGCTGGTCCTCATCATCCTGTTCATCCAGAAACGCCCGCGTGGCCTGTTCGCGCTGAAGGGCAGGTCGGTGGAAGCATGATCACGGGACGCTTCTTCGCCGCCGGCGCCGACCGCCGCATCGCCATCACGATCTTCATCCTTTTGGCGGTCGCCATCATCGTGCCGCTGCTCAATCTTGCGGTCTCGCCGACGAGTGCGTTCTACGTGCCGTCCTATGTCGTCGCGCTCACCGGCAAGTATCTCTGCTATGCGCTGCTCGCCTTGGCGCTCGATCTCGTCTGGGGCTATTGCGGCATCCTTTCGCTCGGCCACGGCGCTTTCTTCGCGCTCGGCGGCTATGCGATGGGCATGTATCTGATGCGCCAGATCGGCTCGCGCGGCGTCTACGGCAATCCGCTGCTGCCGGACTTCATGGTGTTCCTGAATTATGGGGAATTGCCGTGGTTCTGGTACGGTTTCGACCATTTCTGGTTTGCCGCGATCATGGTGCTTGCGGTGCCCGGCCTGCTCGCCTTCGTCTTCGGCTGGTTCGCCTTCCGCAGCCGCGTCACCGGCGTCTATCTGTCGATCATCACCCAGGCGATGACCTATGCGCTGCTGCTTGCGTTTTTCCGCAACGACATGGGTTTCGGCGGCAACAACGGCCTGACCGACTTCAAGGATATTCTCGGCTACAACGTGCAGGCCGATGCGACGCGCTCGGCATTGTTCGCGGCCAGCGCCGTCATGCTGGCGCTCGCCGTCTTCGTCACCTGGGCGATCGTCGGTTCCAAATACGGCAAGCTGCTGATGGCGGTGCGCGACGCCGAGAGCCGCACGCGCTTTCTCGGCTGGCGGGCGGAAAACGTCAAACTGTTCGCCTTCACCGTGTCGGCTGTCATGGCCGGCATTGCCGGCGCGCTCTACGTGCCGCAGGTCGGCATCATCAATCCAGGCGAGTTCGAGCCGTCCAATTCGATCGAGGTCGTGGTATGGGCGGCCGTCGGCGGACGCGGCACCCTCGTCGGGCCCATCATCGGCGCGCTCGTTGTCAACGCCGGCAAATCCTGGTTCACCGGCGTGCTGCCGGCGTTCTGGCTGTTTGCGCTGGGCGGACTGTTCGTCGCCGTCACGCTGTTCCTGCCAAAGGGCATTGTCGGCATGTGGGATTCCTGGCGCGGCAATGCCAGGGCGCTGCGCGCAGCCTCGATCAATGAGGAGTCCGGCACAGATCCTGCCGTCCCGCCACCGCCGAAGATCGTTCGCTCGGCTGCGAGAACGCCTGGCGACTGGTCCGCGTCGGGCCCCGAACCGCAGCCGGCGGAGTGAGCGATGTCGAAGAGCAACACCATCCTCTATCTCGACGGCGTCTCAGTTTCCTTCGACGGCTTTCGCGCCATCAACAATTTGTCGCTGGTGCTCGACAAGGGCGAGATGCGGGCGATCATCGGTCCGAACGGCGCCGGCAAGACCACGATGATGGACATCGTCACCGGCAAGACGCGCCCCGACGCGGGCGAGGTTTACTTCGACGGGCAGGTCGACCTGACCAAACATGACGAGGCCGAGATCGCCATGATGGGCATCGGCAGGAAATTCCAGAAGCCGACGGTCTTCGAAAGCCACACGATCGAGGACAACCTGATGCTGGCGCTGAAGGGCCCACGCTCGATCTTCCCGGCACTGTTCCATCGCCGCTCGGCGGCGGAGGCGCGGCAGATCGACGACATCCTCGGCATCATCCGGCTCGGTGACAAGCGCGACGAGCTCGCCGCCAATCTCAGCCACGGACAGAAGCAATGGCTCGAGATCGGCATGCTTTTGGCGCAGGATCCGAAGCTGCTTTTGGTCGACGAACCGGTCGCCGGCATGACCGACGCCGAGACCGAGGAGACCGCGCGGCTGCTTAGGGATATTGCTCGCGACCACTCGGTCATCGTCATCGAGCACGACATGCATTTCGTGCGCGAGCTCGGCGTCAAGGTCACCTGCCTGCACGAAGGCTCGGTGCTTTCCGAAGGCTCGCTCGATTTCGTTTCGGCCGACGAACGTGTCGTCGAAGTCTATCTGGGGAGATGATCATGGTCTGGCGCGTTCCGTTCCATCATTTCGATCTTTCGTTCTTCAGGCGCTGGAGAAGGCGCTGACATGCTCGAAGTCTCCAACGCCACGCTCCACTATGGCGCCGCCCAGGCGCTGCGTGGCGTCTCGCTGAAGGCCGGCGCCGGCAAGATCACCTGCGTGCTCGGCCGCAACGGCGTCGGCAAAACCAGTTTGATGAGATCGATCGTCGGCCACCACCGGCTGACGAGCGGAAGCGTTGCCTTCGAGGGGAAGGCGCTCGACCGGAGCGCGGCGTATGATCGCGCCCGGTCGGGCATCGCATTCGTGCCGCAGGGCAGGGAGATCTTCCCGCTGCTCACCGTGCGGGAAAACCTCGAATCGGGCTTTGCGCCATTGAAGCGCGCCGACCGCAACATTCCCGGCCACGTCTTCGAATTGTTCCCAGTGCTGAAGCAGATGCTCGCGCGCCGCGGCGGCGACCTGTCCGGAGGCCAGCAGCAGCAGCTTGCCATTGGCAGGGCACTGGTAATGCGGCCGAAACTGCTGGTGCTCGACGAGCCAACCGAGGGCATCCAGCCGTCGATCATCAAGGATATCGGCCGCGCCATCCGCTATCTGCGCGACCAGGCAGATATCGCGGTTCTGCTGGTCGAACAGTATCTCGATTTCTGCCGGGAACTGGCCGACGAGGTCAACATCATGGACCGCGGCTTGATCGTCCACACCGGCCCGGCCGAGGATCTCGACCGGGCGGATGTGAGGAAGTTCCTGACCGTTTAGCGCAGACCCTCGAGATTAGCCGAACCATCTCTCTCTCTCTCTCTCTCTCTCTCCCGTCGTCATCCTGGGGCGAAGCAAGGAGCGAAGCGACGCGGCGCAGACCCCAGGATCCATGCCGTGCCGTCAGCCAAGGAGTGCAGCGGTCAAGATAGCCCCGTTCTCCGGCGCACCCATCCTGGATTCTGCCCCGTGGCGACGCCCAGAAGTTACGGCATGGATCCTTGGGTCTTCGCTCCGCTTCGCGTCGCTGCGCCCAAGGATGACGAAATCACGAGGGGCTGCTCAGTCTTTCCTGAACGCCTCTGGCGCGCTGAAGATTGCATGCTAGGATTTACTTGGCCTTGTTGAGTCGGCCGCTTTCCGTATCAGTCTCGTCGACAGATCAAGGCGAGGGCGCAGGCTCAGCCGGCACGTTCCGTGCAAGCAGTCCCCTTCCGGCGATCTGATCGTTGTCAAACGCATTTGGGGCACTTGGGCCAGGGCAGCCGATGGAACGTTACCTCGAGGACCACCAGAAACGACGGCTTACCGAGCGCGTCGACATCATGACCGCCATCGATATTCTGAAATCGCAAGGATACGACCACGACGAACTGATCGCGGAGCTCACCAAAGTGTTCTTCGTCGATCTCGACACCTACAATGAGATCGTCCTGGTTGATCGAGATTCCGGTGAGCGCGCCGCATAGCCGGTCCGTTTAGGAGTCGGCCAGGCGGATCGCCCACAGCGGGCGTCAGCCTGTGACGCGCTTCATCAGCGCCATGGCGCCGGACGGCGCGCGGGCCTTGCCTTCGGTGATGAAGTAGACGAACACATCACGCGGTTTGACCGATGCTTCGGTTGAGGGATCGGCGCGCGGCAGGTCGGCCGGCGCCTTGCCCTGCGCCCAGGTCTTTGCCCGCGCCGCCCATTCGTCGAGCGCCTTTGGCGTGTAGCAGTCGGGATTGTCGTCGCTGCCGGTCTGCAGCCGGACGTAGACGAAATCGCCGGTGGCGTCGGCGATTGCTGGATATTTGGCGTGGTCGGCATAGACGATCGCGACCTTGTATTTGCGCGCCAGGGCGGCGAATTCCGGCACGGCGAAGCTGTCGTTGCGCACCTCGACCGCATGGCGCAGCGCAACGCCGTCCTGCTTTTCAGGCAACAGCTTGAGGAAAGCCTCGAAATCGTCCGCGTCGAATTTTTTGGTTGGCGCGAACTGCCACAGGATCGGCCCGAGCTTGTCGCCGAGTGCGGCGAGGCCCGACCCCAGGAAACGCATCATCGACTCGCCGGCCTCACCGAGCACGCGGCGGTTGGTGACGAAACGGTTGCCTTTCAGCGAATAGACGAAACCATCCGGCGCCTCGTTTGCCCACTTGACGAAGGTCGGCTCCTTGAAACTCGAATAATAAGTGCCGTTGACCTCGATAGTGGGCACCTGCCGGGTCGCGTATTGCAGCTGCTTCGCCTTGGACAACTTGTCCGGGTAAAAGGACGTGTCCCATGGCTCGAAGGTCCAGCCGCCCATGCCGGCGCGGATTTTTCCAGATTGAGTCACTGTCGTCCTCCCGGGTTGAAATAGATCAGGCCGATCGTTTCCCCAGCTTTAGCCATGTCGAAAAGCGGATTGGGCGTAGGGCGGCGCATAGGCGACTTGCGTCAGCCGGACGACAGCATCAAGATCACCGGCAAACGTTCTTCTGATCTTCATTTGAAGGTTCTCTCAAACGCCAGCCAGCCTTCACTCACTCCGCCGCTTCGCGCTTGCCTCCGGGCCGCCGCTCCAAAAGTTCCCTAAGGAACTGGCCGGTGTAGCTGCGTTTTTCACGGACGATATCCTCCGGCGTGCCTGAGGCCACCAGCTCGCCGCCGCCGTCGCCGCCTTCGGGACCGAGGTCGAGCACCCAGTCCGCGGTTTTTATCACCTCGAGATTGTGCTCGATGACGACCACCGTGTTGCCTTGGTCGACCAGTTCGTGCAGCACTTCCAAGAGCTTGGCGACGTCGTGGAAATGCAGGCCGGTGGTCGGCTCGTCGAGGATGTAGAGCGTCTTGCCGGTCGCCTTGCGCGACAGTTCCTTGGCCAGCTTGATGCGCTGCGCCTCGCCGCCCGACAAAGTCGTCGCCTGCTGGCCGACATGGATGTAGCCGAGGCCGACCTGTTTCAGCGTCTCCAGCTTGTCGCGCACGCCGGGCACTGCGGCGAAGAAATCGACGCCTTCTTCGACCGTCAAGTCGAGCACATCGGCAATCGACTTGCCCTTGAACAGGACGTCGAGCGTCTCTCTGTTATAGCGCTTGCCGTGGCAGACGTCGCAGGTGACGTAGACGTCGGGCAAAAAGTGCATCTCGATCTTGATGACCCCGTCGCCCTGGCAGGCCTCGCAGCGGCCGCCCTTGACGTTGAACGAGAAGCGACCTGGCTGATAGCCGCGCGCCTTGGATTCCGGCAGGCCGGCGAACCAGTCGCGGATCGGCGTGAAGGCGCCGGTATAGGTGGCGGGATTGGAGCGCGGCGTCCGTCCGATCGGCGACTGGTCGATATCGATGACCTTGTCGAGGAATTCGAGGCCCTCGATGCGGTCGTGCTCGGCCGGGTGCTCGCGCGAACCCATGATGCGGCGCGACGCCGCCTTGAACAAGGTCTCGATCAGGAAGGTCGACTTGCCGCCGCCGGAGACGCCGGTGACGGCGGTGAAGGTGCCGAGCGGGATTTCGGCGGTAACGTTCTTCAGATTGTTGCCGCGCGCGCCGACGATCTTCAGGCGCCGGTTCTTCTTGGCCTCGCGCCGCACCGCCGGCGTCGCCACTTCGAGCTCGCCGGACAGATATTTGCCGGTGATAGAGGCGGGGCTGGCCATGATCTGCTGCGGCGTTCCCTGCGCGATGATGTGGCCGCCGTGGATGCCGGCGGCCGGGCCGATATCGACGACATAATCGGCATGCAGGATGGCGTCTTCGTCATGCTCGACGACGATCACCGTGTTGCCGATGTCGCGCAAATGCTTCAGCGTGTCGAGCAGGCGCGCATTGTCGCGCTGGTGCAGGCCGATCGACGGCTCGTCCAGCACATAGAGCACGCCGGTGAGGCCGGAGCCGATCTGCGAGGCCAGCCGTATGCGCTGGCTCTCGCCGCCCGACAGCGTGCCGGAATTGCGCGACAGCGTCAGGTAGTCGAGCCCGACATCGTTGAGGAAACGTAGCCGCTCGCGGATTTCCTTGAGCACGCGCACCGCGATCTCGTTCTGCTTGTCGCTGAGCGCGGCGGGCAGTTCGGTGAACCATTGGTCGGCCTTGCGGATCGACAGCTCGGTGACCTCGCCGATGTGCTTGCCGGCAATCTTCACCGCAAGCGCTTCCGGCTTCAGCCGGTAGCCGCGACAGGCCGGGCAAGGCGTGGCCGACATGAAGCGCTCGATCTCCTCGCGCATCCAGGCAGATTCGGTTTCCTTCCAGCGCCGTTCGAGATTGGGGATGACGCCTTCGAAGGTCTTTGTCGTCTGGTAGGAGCGCAGCCCGTCATCGTACTGGAAAGTGACCTCGCGCTCGCCGGTGCCGTGCAGGATGGCATGCTTTGCCTCTGCAGTCAGGTCGCGGAACTTGTCGCCGAGCTTGAAGCCATAAGCCTTGCCCAGCGCCTCGAGCGTCTGCACGTAATAGGGCGAGGTCGATTTCGCCCATGGGCTGACGGCGCCGGCGCGCAGCGACAGATTGTCGTCGGGCACGATCAGGCTGGCGTCGATGGCGCGCTGGCTGCCGAGGCCGTCGCAGGTCGGGCAGGCGCCGAACGGGTTGTTGAAGGAGAACAGCCTAGGCTCGATCTCGGGAATGGTGAAGCCGGACACCGGGCAGGCGAATTTTTCGGAGAACAGGATGCGCTCATGCGTCTCGTTCTTCGACTTGTTGACCGAATCCTCGCCGGTCTGGCTGGCGTCGAGCGCCCGGTCGGCGAATTCGGCCACCGCCAGCCCGTCGGCGAGCTTCAGCGCGGTCTCGATGGAATCAGCAAGCCGCGTCGCCAGATCGCCGCGCACGACGATGCGGTCGACGACGACGTCGAGGTCATGCTTGTACTTCTTGTCCAGCGCCGGCACGTCGGCGATTTCGTAAAAGACGCCGTCGACCTTGACGCGCTGAAAACCCTTTTTCTGCAGCTCCAGCAGTTCCTTGCGGTATTCGCCTTTGCGGCCTCGCACCATCGGCGCCAGGATGAACAGACGGGTGCCTTCCTCGACCGCCAGCACGCGGTCGACTATCTGCGACACCGTCTGGCTCTCGATCGGCAAGCCGGTGGCCGGCGAATAGGGGATGCCGACGCGCGCGAACAGCAGCCGCATGTAGTCGTAGATCTCAGTGACGGTGCCAACCGTCGAACGCGGGTTCTTCGACGTGGTCTTCTGCTCGATGGAGATGGCCGGCGACAAGCCGTCGATCTGGTCGACATCAGGCTTTTGCATCATTTCGAGGAACTGCCGCGCATAGGCCGACAGGCTCTCGACGTAGCGGCGCTGGCCCTCGGCATAGATGGTGTCGAAAGCGAGCGACGACTTGCCTGACCCCGACAGGCCGGTCATGACGATCAGGCTGTCACGCGGCAGGTCGAGATCGACATTCTTCAGATTGTGTTCGCGCGCCCCGCGAATCGAAAGATATTTATGGTCGGCCATCGCCGGTCGCCGCCTCAGATCTGGAATCTCGTGGGATGGCGGGTTGTCCCGGCCATCTCCCATGTAGGTATTTTCGCCACCGTTTCGAGAGAACTCTCGACCAAGCCTTTAACCGTCTTTCGCGCGGGCGAGCAAGCGGAAAGAACAAAGGCCGAACACGCTCCTGACAAATGCGTCCATGTAGTCCACAGCCGATGTCGCGCTGCTTAAAACGGATGCAAATTTCGGATTCGCCACACAAGCGATCACGTTTTGGTAAATCGGCTATCCAACTGTTGACGTCTCGGGCTCAGGGGGGCAGACTCCAAACGTCACCGAAGCCGACCGTCTTTCGATGGCCTCGCCGCCCCAAGGTGGCCTGCGAGACGCCGCAGGCTTTTGCGATATGCGCTTCGGACGACACCAGTCGCAATGGACAGAAAAGGAGAGCAGAGGAATGACTCCACCGGACAGTCCCTTGAGGCTCCACGTGTCGCTGGAGCCGCGGCAGGCATAAGTGCCAGGGCCAGGCGTTTTGCGCCGCCCGACAAACCGTGACCTGCCGATCCCATTAAAATCAGAGACTACTAGTCGGATCGTCGGCTGAATGCCGCGAAGCATCCGAAATCAAAAGCCGGCAGTGTACTCCCGGCCAGTTTGGATTTCAGATCCAAAAAAGCCCCGACCGTTTGCGGAAGCAGCGGCGGGGCTGTTCATTTCAGAGCCGCAAGCGCACGAGTGCCTGGCACTTCTGACATTGTGGCAGCGATGGTCGATGTCCTATCGCCGGGGGCGGGTAATAGCGGTCTTGCCTTCTCCCCTTACAAGCAGGGCTGTCCGGGGAAAGTTCTTGTGCAGCTCGGACGAGTCTTTGGGCGGTGCATTGCAACCCCGAAGGGTATGGCCCGCGTCCGTTTCGTCGTTCGACCGGTGCGCATGCGGAAAGAGAAGCACCGCTCGGGGTCCAAAAGTCGAAAAATGCAATCGATGCGAGTCGTCCGCAGCCCGGTATGCAACCGAAAAACTTTCCCCGGACAGCCCTGCCTTACAAGGGGAGAAGGGGGAGCCTGCCGTGCCGGAGGTAATCGCCGCGACGGCGATACCGATAATCGGCCGGTTCAAGCAAACGCGTGAAATCCTGGACATCGGCGGACTGTATCGCCGCACTCTGGCCGACGCCAGACCGGTGGCGATCAAACTGGCCGAACGGCTTGGTTTTTATCGCTCATGGCGTTCGGCTTTCAAGCCGCCTGTTTGCGCGTATCGAAAACATGATCGACAAGGCCCCAGGTCTTTGCCTCCGCGGCGGTCATGAAATGGTCGCGGTCGAGCGTGCGTTCGACCTCTTCGCATGTGCGACCGCAATGGTGCGCGTAAAGCTCGGTCATGCGCCGCTTGGTCCTGAGGATGCCTTCGGCGTGGCGCTGGATGTCGGAGGCCTGGCCCTGGAAACCACCTGACGGCTGATGCAGCAGGATGCTGGTGTTGGGCAGCGCGATGCGTCGCCCCGGTGTGCCGGCCATCAGCAGGAACGAGGCCATCGAGGCGGCAAGCCCATGCAGACGGTGGATACCGGACTGCTTATATACTGCATCGTGTCGTAGATCGCGAAGCCGCTGGTCACCACGCCGCCTGGCGAGTTGATGTAGAGCGATATCTCCTTGTCCGGGTTGTCGGATTCCAGCGACAGAAGCTGGGCACAGACCAGCGCCGACACATTGTCGTCGATCGGACCGTTGATGAAGACGATGCGCTCGCGCAGCAGCCGCGAGAAAATGTCGAAGGCGCGTTCGCCGCGGCTCGACTGCTCGATCACCATCGGCACCAGATTGGCAAAACCGCTCATCGCTTTTCTCCGTTGTGCCGCTCAGGCCGCGCGCAGGGAGAGGCGAGGCGTGTTTGCGGCCATGATCTGTCTGGGGCTGTGTGCGTTGAGCGAAAGCCGGCAACCGGCGCCGGCAACCGCAGGCGTAGCTACTCGCGCAAATCCGTCGTGGACGATGCGCAGATGCGTGCCGCCCGACACTGTGCGGTCGAGCGTGAAGGTGACGATGCTATCCATTGGGCTATCCAGCGGGCTGGTGAGCGGATGCGCTGTATTGCCAGGCGCCGGCCGCTCCCGCCAGGAGTAACGCAGCAGGCGTTCGGGCTCGGCGTCGAGAATTTCGCACTCGATCGGTGCATCCGCCTTGGCAAAGGCAAAGCGGCTGCCGATCTCCGGCTTGATGTCGTTCGGCATCATCCAGGCCGCGAGCAGGTCCGGCACCGTCAGCGCCCGCCACACTTTTTCCGGCGGGTGCGGAAGTTCGCACTCGAACTCGATCGAGTCTGCCGCCGTGTCTGAATGCTACGCCGCGCAGCACTGCGAGATGCTGCGAGACGGCCGGTTGCGACACGCTCATGCCGCTGCACAGTTCCGATACGGTCATCTCGCCGGCGGCGAGCCGTTCGTAGACGGCGCGGCGCGTCGGGTCGGATAGCGCTCGAAAAATCTCGGCTTCGATCATGATAGAAGCATAAGTCGACACTTATTGATTTGGCAAGCGGTGCTTTAGGATGGCGGTGTTTTAGGCAGGGAGCTGTTTTACAGGCTCGTTAGAAGCCAGTGTCTCACCATCTCGGGGGACCCGTCGAACGTCGCCTCGAAAATTGGAGACGCGAGCACGGCGTGGATATGAAGCATTTCTGAGCCGACGTTTCGGAAGCCATGTTTGCTGTGCGCGGGAACAACAAGGGACTGCCCGGGAATCAAGACGACACGCTCCTCATCGATCCACATTTCGGCCTTGCCAGCGATCACGGTAAGCACTTCCTCGACCGGGTGCCAATGTGTCGGGGCGCCAACCCAGGGCTCGACCCATTGTTCAAATATGCAAAGTTGAGCTGCGCCGTTGCGGGCCGAGACGTGCATGCGGGTTTGTACTCCCGCTCGCCACTCTTCTTGCGGCTGGTCCTCATGTGCAACTGCCTTCATTGTGTTCAACCTTCGATCCCGGCGGCCAGATATCGTGGAATTTCCAGGCCCAAGATACTACTTGTTGCTGACATTCCTTGACAATAAGGGTCAAATGAGACTAGAACGAAAAGAGAACAAAAACCTTGTGGGAAAAGCCAGCCACGGCAGGCGGGGATTGTCCGCAGTCTATAAGGTGAGAGCGAGAAAAATTTGTTTTCGGATGAGCGTGGAGAAGTGTCATGGCGGGTAGCGTCAACAAGGTCATTCTGGTGGGCAATCTCGGGGCGGACCCGGAAATCCGCCGTTTGAATTCGGGTGAGCCGGTCGTCAATATCCGCGTCGCCACGTCGGAAAGCTGGCGCGACAAGACTTCCGGCGAGCGCAAGGAAAAGACCGAGTGGCACAATGTCGTGATCTTCAACGAGCAGCTCGCCAAGGTCGCCGAGCAGTATCTGAAGAAGGGTGCGAAGGTTTATGTCGAGGGCCAGTTGCAGACGCGCAAATGGCAGGACCAGACCGGCAATGACCGCTACACGACCGAAATCGTGCTGCAGAAGTTC
Organism: Mesorhizobium sp. WSM4848; assembly: GCF_055811375.1. Classification (NCBI taxonomy): domain Bacteria; kingdom Pseudomonadati; phylum Pseudomonadota; class Alphaproteobacteria; order Hyphomicrobiales; family Phyllobacteriaceae; genus Mesorhizobium; species Mesorhizobium sp. WSM4848. The sequence continues at coordinate 31,372 of NZ_JBVVPX010000034.1, read as the reverse complement.
CGTGGCGAGCTGCAGATGCTCGACGCACGCGGGCAGGGCGAGGGCGGTCAGGTCGGCAGCTACGCCGGTGGCGGCAGCAGCCGCGGTTCCGATTTCGGCCAGTCCGGCCCGGGCGAGAGTCTCAATCGCGGCGGCGGTGGCGGCAACAAGGGTGGCGGCGGTTCGTCGCGCGAACTCGACGACGAAATTCCGTTCTGATCCCTCGGTGCGAGCGGCTCTGCACGAGCTGACAACCAGCTACTTGAGGCCACGCATTGGCGTCCCGAAAATCTGTCTCGGATTTTCGGGACGTTGTGCGTTTGAGCGGTGCACGGTGAAAGGACGTATCAGGTGAAAGCACGGATCAAATGGGTCGAGGAGCGCACTTTCGTCGGCGAGTCCGGCAGCGGTCACAAGGTGGTGCTTGGGACCGCGTTCGGACCGGATGGCAAGACGCCGGGGCCAAGCCCGATGGAACTGGTGCTGCTCGGCACCGGCGGCTGCTCGGCCTATGATGTCGTCCACATCCTCGAAAAGGGGCGCGAGGCGGTCGAAGACTGCGTGGTCGAACTCGATGCCGACCGGGCGGAGAAGGAGCCGCGGGTGTTCACCCGCATCCATATGCATTTCATCGTCAAGGGCCGAGCGCTTTCGCATGACAAGGTCAGACGGGCAATCGATCTTTCGATCGAAAAATACTGCTCGGCCTCGGCGATGATCGCCAAGACTGCCGAGATCACCCACGACTTCGAAGTTATTGATACGACGGCTAAGTAGGATAGCGCCCGCCAGTGGCGGTTCGTGGCGCGAGCGGGGAGCCGAAAATGACGGCCTCGGCAATCAAGCGCGAGGCCGCTTTCATTTTCATGCCGCCATCAACGCCTTGACGCCGTCGGCGACGAACTGCACGGCGAGCGCCGCCAGGATGACACCGAGCAGCCGTGTCAGGATCGAGCGGCCGGTCTGACCGAGGACCCGGTCGATGCGCTCGGCCAGCACGAACACCAGATAGGTGATGACAAGGCAGATCGCGATGATGCCGACAAGGGCTGCCTGCGCACCAAAACCTGGAAACGAGCCGGACAGCAGGACGGTCGCTGAAATTGCGCCCGGACCGGCGATCAGCGGGATCGCCAGCGGAAAGGCGGCGATGTTGTGGATCATGTCCTTGGTGATGGCGACGTCGCCGATCTTCTCCTTGCGGTCCTGCCGGCGCTCGAACACCATTTCGAAGGCGATGAAGAACAGCAGGAACCCGCCGGCGACGCGGAAGGCCGGCAGCGTGATGCCGAACACCGACAGGATCGATGCGCCGGCGATTGCAAACAGCGCCATCACCAGGAAAGCGATGATCGAGGCGCGCACGGAAACCTGGTTGCGCTCCTCGCGGTTCATGCCGCGCGTCACGGCGAGGAAGAGCGGCGCCAGGCCGGGCGGGTCGATGGTCACCAGAATGGTGACGAACGCGTTGAACAGGCTGTCGAAGCTCGGCATCTCTGACCCTCCCCGCCGGGCCGTGCCCGAGAGCCTGCATTGGTAGAGCAAAGCCGGGGTGGTGGAAACTGGTGGAGAAAACTGCCCGCGTGCCGGAAATCTTCTGATGTCGGCGGGACAGCACCCCCCTCTGGCCTGCCGGCCATCTCCCCCGCAAGGGGGGAGATGGCAGCTCAGCTAGCCGCGCCATCTTGTTCAACGTTGGAGATTTGGCGTAGGCCGATGTGATATCCGATCTTCCCCCTTGCGGGGGAGATGTCCGGCAGGACAGAGGGGGTGGGAAGGATCGCTGCGGCTCTCATTTCGCACCGCTGCGTTCCTCGGTACCCATTAACTTCCACTCGCGCGCCGCGCCAGGAACTCGACTTCGAGCCGCCAGGTCACGCCATCGTCCTGCGAGCGTTCGCCCAGCCAGCGGAAGGAGTTTTCGGTAATCCGGGAAAAACTCCAGCGCACCGAAGCGCCGGTGCCGTCGGCGCCTTGCTGGACGATGGTGTCGCCCTCGTCGCGGCCGAGCTGGCGGCTGTAATACTGGGTGCGCGGATCGCTCCAGAAGATATGCCAGGCATCGACGCCGGGGTCATAGACGCGCAGTGTCGTGCCATAGAAGGTCCATTTGCCGAGCGAGCCCTGTGCGCCAGTGTTCCGCGCGGGCAAGATCCATACGTCCTGGATCGCGCGGCCCTCGAGCACCCAGCCGAAATGCACCTCGCCACGCCCGGTCAACACCTGGCCGTCTTCGAGATGGCGCGTGGCATCGAACGTCCAGGCGCCGACGAAGCGGCCGTAAAGATCCAGTTTCTCGGCAAGGCCTGCGGCTGGCCCGTCACTGTGCAAGGCTTCGGCAAAGGAAGATGAATTGAACATAGTTTCTGCCCACATTGTCAGGAGACCGGGAAGAATCGGCCTTGGCAGTCTTCTTGCGCTTGGGAAAAATTGCTATGTTTCGGCCATGACGACGAGCGTGCATACACTGGCGTCCGGAAAAGGCTGGCGGGTGTCGGACGTGGTCTGCACCGCCGGCGCCGCTGATCGCCCGTTCGAGGAAGAGCATCGCAACTTCTGCGTCGCCGTGGTGACCAACGGCACCTTCCGCTACCGCGCACGCCAGGGCACGGCGATGCTGACGCCGGGTGCGCTCCTGCTCGGCAACGCTGGCACTTGCTACGAGTGTGGGCACGAGCATGGCGCCGGCGACCGCTGCATCTCCTATCATTTCAGCCCGGCCTATATGGAGCAGATCGCCGCCGACATGCCGGGCGCGAAGAAGCTGGCCTTCGAGGCGCCGCTTCTGCCGCCCTTGCCGGCGCTGGCACGGCTGCTGGCCGACGCGGAAGCCGCGCGCGAGATGGCCGATATCGAGGCGTTCGAGGAACTCGGACTGCGGATTGCCGGCGCAGCCGTCGCCTCCGGTATCACGCCCGCTGCCCGGTCACCGAGCCGCCGCGATCAGAAACGCGTCGCGGAGGCGGTGCGGCGCATCGAAAAGGATGCCGAAAGGCCGGTCTCGCTCGCCGAGCTTGCAAGCGAAACGGCAACCAGTCCTTACCATTTCCTGCGCAGCTTCCGGCATGTCGCGGGCATGACGCCCTACCAGTTCGTGCTGAAAACCCGGCTGCACAGGGCGGCGGTGCGGCTGCGCATGTCGGACGAGGCGATCTCGACGATCGCCTTCGAGGCCGGGTTCAACGATTTGTCGACCTTCAACCGCCGTTTCCGCCGCGTGATGGGGGAGGCGCCCGGCGCCTACCGGCTCCGGCAGCAGGGCGACAAATCGCCGAGCGCAACCGCCGTCCCGGCTTTGTGAGGCAAAAAATTGGCCTGACAATGAGCTTTGCCCCGGCGGCCGCGAAAGCGCCTCGGCCATATCGTCGCAATCAGTGATATCCTTTTGAAATCACCACAAAAATCGCCACTGGAAAACTGCCGTGGACGTTGGAGTTTCGACCCGGCTTCCTATATAAGCACCAAGTGATTCCCGATTAGATTGTGACCTGATTTGACCGACCAGAAGACACCGCGCGGCGCCGACGGCGGCCCGACCGGCATCGAGCCGATATCCATTATCGAGGAGATGCAGCGCTCCTATCTCGATTACGCGATGAGCGTGATCGTCAGCCGTGCGCTGCCCGACGTGCGCGACGGGCTGAAGCCGGTGCATCGCCGCATCCTCTACGCCGCCCACGAGAGCGGCTATCACTGGAACCGCAAATATGTGAAGTCGGCCCGCCCGGTCGCCGACGTGATGGGTAAATACCATCCGCATGGCGACGCCTCGATCTACGACGCCTTGGTGCGGATGGCGCAGGACTGGTCGCTGCGCGTGCCGCTGATCGACGGGCAGGGCAATTTCGGCTCGATCGACGGCGATCCGCCGGCGGCGATGCGTTACACCGAATCGCGGCTGACCAAGGTCGCGCATGAGCTGCTGGAAGACATCGACAAGGACACCGTCGATTTCCAGGACACTTATGATGCGTCCGGCAGCGAACCGAAAGTCCTGCCGGCTCGCTTCCCGAACCTGTTGGTCAACGGCTCCGGCGGTATCGCCGTCGGCATGGCCACCAACATCCCGCCGCACAATCTGGGCGAGGTCTGCAACGGCGCCATTGCCCTCATCGACAATCCGGCGATCGATCTGCCGGCGCTGATGGAGATCATTCCAGGGCCGGATTTCCCGACCGGCGGCATCGTGCTCGGCCGTTCCGGCATCTACAGCGCCTATTCGACCGGCCGCGGCTCCATCGTCATGCGCGGCCGCGTCAACGTCGAGGCGCGCGGCAACGACCGTGAATCGATCGTCATCACCGAGGTTCCCTATCAGGTGAACAAGTCGTCGATGATCGAGAAGATGGCCGAGCTGGTGCGCGACAAGCGCATCGAGGGCATTTCCGACATCCGCGACGAGAGCGACCGCCAGGGCTACCGTGTCGTCATCGAACTGAAGCGCGACGCGGTCGCCGACGTCATCCTCAACCAGCTCTACCGTTTCACGCCGCTGCAGACGTCGTTCGGCGCCAATATGGTGGCGCTGAACGGCGGCAAGCCGGAATTGCTGACGCTGACCGACATGCTGAAGGCGTTCGTCGCCTTCCGCGAGGACGTGATCAGCCGGCGCACGAAATTCCTGCTGCGCAAGGCGCGCGACCGTGCCCATGTGCTGGTCGGCCTTGCCATTGCCGTCGCCAACATCGACGAGGTGATAAAGCTGATCCGCACCGCGCCGGATCCGCAGACGGCGCGCGAGCAGTTGATGGAGCGGCGCTGGCCCTCTGGCGACGTTGAATCGCTGATCCTGCTGATCGACGATCCGCGCCACCGCATCAACGATGACGGCACCTACAATTTGTCCGAGGAACAGGCGCGCGCCATCCTCGAACTGCGCCTGCAGCGGCTGACCGCGCTCGGCCGCGACGAGATCGCCGACGAGTTGAACACGATTGGCGACGAGATCAAGGATTACCTGGACATCCTGTCGTCGCGCGCCCGCATTCAGCAGATCGTCAAGGACGAGCTTGCCGCGGTGCGCGACGAGTTCGGCACGCCGCGCCGCACCGAGCTGTCCGAGGGCGGGGCGGATATGGAAGACGAGGACCTAATCCAGCGCGAGGACATGGTCGTGACGGTCAGCCATTCCGGCTACATCAAGCGTGTGCCGTTGTCGCTCTACCGGGCGCAGCGCCGCGGCGGCAAAGGCCGCTCCGGCATGTCGACCAAGGAAGAGGATTTCGTCACCCGGCTGTTCGTCGCCAACACGCACACGCCGGTGCTGTTCTTCTCCTCGCGTGGCATCGTCTACAAGGAAAAGGTGTGGCGCCTGCCGATCGGCAACCCGCAGTCACGCGGCAAGGCGCTGATCAACATGCTGCCGCTGGAGCAGGGCGAACGCATCACCACCATTATGCCGCTGCCTGAGGACGAGACCAGCTGGGGCGAACTCGACGTGATGTTCGCCACGACGCGCGGCACGGTGCGCCGCAACAAGCTGTCGGACTTCGTCCAGGTCAACCGCAACGGCAAGATTGCCATGAAGCTGGAAGAGGAAGGCGACGAGATACTCGGCGTCGAGACCTGCACCGACAATGACGACGTGCTGCTGACCGCAAGCTCCGGCCAGTGCATACGCTTTTCGGTCAGCGACGTGCGCGTCTTCCAGAGCCGCAATTCGGTCGGCGTGCGCGGCATCGCCATGGCTGCCACCGACCGGGTGATCTCGATGGCGGTGATCGAACATGTCGATGCGTCGCCGGCCGAGCGCGCCGCCTATCTCAAGCGGGTGGCGGCCGAACGGCGGCTCGCCGCCGGCATTGCGGCGGGCGAGGACGAAGACTTCCAGCTCACCAATGAGGAGGTCGGCGAGGAGACGGAGCTTTCCGACGAGCGCTACGAATTCCTCAAGGCACACGAGCAGTTCGTGCTGACGGTGACGGAATATGGCTACGGCAAGCGCTCGTCTTCCTATGATTTCCGCCAGATAGGGCGCGGCGGCAAGGGTATCCGCGCCACCGATGTGTCGAAAGTGGCTGAGATCGGCCGCCTGGTGGCGACTTTCCCGGTCGGCAATGACGACCAGATCATGCTTGTCTCGGATGGCGGCACCGTCATCCGCGTGCCGGTCAACGGAATTCGCTTCGCCAGCCGCGCCACCAAGGGCGTGACAATCTTCAACACAGCTGACGGCGAGAAGGTCGTTTCGGTGGAGCGGATAACGGAACCGCAGTCGGACGAGGAAGCCGAAGAGAGCGTCGAGGGCGACGCAACCCTGGATACCGGTACTGAAGGCGCTGGCCCGGACAACAACGTCGACTAGGCCTTGATTGGGGAGTGCCGGCCCGTGGGACCGGCGCCGTCAACAGATAGCGGCCGGTTCAGAAGTGGCGATAAGGCTTGCGGATACCGAAGCCTTCGAACCGTTTGGTATTGGCCTTGGCGCGGACACGCCCTGCTTCCTGATGCAGCCCGAATACGGTGGCGATCAGCATGGCGACGGTCATTGCGGTGGCGAGCATGTAGATCAGCATGTGCGTGTTCTCCTGCACCTAGCAACGATCAAATGGGGTTTTGGTTTCATCTTCTGAAGCTGCAATCTAATGAACGCTGCGTGAAGCCTTCGTGATCGGCCCATTCATTGGTCGTTCATCTCGGCCAAAAGGTTCACTCAAAGCGCATCGCGATTATCGTGGCTCAAGCGATGCGCTTAGAAGTCCCGTTTAGGTGGATGCCGTTGTTCCAAAGCCGCTGCGCACCCTCGGGTCAGGCCCTGGGGCAGGCCCAAGGCAGGCTTTTGCGGCGACGTGCATCGGCGACTCGCTGATCGGATTGCCTTTGCCAGAGAGGCTCGCTAGAAGCACCCTGCCATGACCGAACGCATCGCCCTTTATGCCGGCTCCTTCGACCCGCCGACCAACGGCCATCTCGACGTGCTGAAGGCGTCGCTGGCCGTGGCAGACACCGTCTATGCGGCGATCGGCATTCATCCCGGCAAGAAACCGCTGTTTTCATTCGAGGAGCGGGTCGGCCTCATCGAAGCTGCGACGAAGGCCGAATTCGGCCGCGACGGCGCGCGCATCAAGGTCGTCGCTTTCGACGGGCTGGTCATCGACGCTGCCAGGAAGCAGGGCGCCTCGATCATGATCCGTGGCCTGCGCGACGGCACCGATCTCGACTACGAGATGCAGATGGCCGGTATGAACGAGACCATGGCGCCGGAACTGCAGACGGTTTTTCTGCCCGCCAGCCCTTCGGTGCGAACCATTACCGCCACACTTGTCCGTCAGATAGCCTCGATGGGCGGCGACATCCGCCCCTTCGTGCCGGCGGCCGTGGCTGGCGCGCTCACCGCCAAATTCGCGAAATAATGCATGTCGCCTAAAGTGGAACCCGGTTTGGGGCAACGACATGCGTGAAACAAAGGTTTTCGGAGAAAGATCCCATGCAGCTCAAAAGGCTCGCCACCTGCTTTGTCGTTGTTTTCGGTCTTGTGACCGCATCCGTTTCGGCGTTCGCCGCCGAACCGGAAAACACGATGATCATCACGCTGAAGGACGGCGACGTGACCATCGCGCTCAGGCCCGATCTCGCGCCGAAGCATGTCGAGCAGATCAAGAAGCTGGTGCGCCAGGGCGCTTATGACAACGTCGCTTTCCACCGTGTCATCGACGGCTTCATGGCGCAGACCGGCGACGTGAAGTTCGGCAACATGAAGAACGGCTTCAGCGCCGACGCAGTCGGCACCGGCGGTTCCGATCTTCCCGACCTGCCGGCCGAATTCTCGAAGACCGAGCGCTATCAGCGCGGCGTGGTCGGGATGGCCCGCTCGCAGGACCCGGATTCCGCCAATTCGCAGTTCTTCATCATGTTCGCGCCGGCGCCGCCGCTCGATGGCCAGTACACCATCGTCGGCAATGTCGAGAACGGCATGGAGTTGGTGGACAAGATCAAGAAAGGCGACACAGCGCAGAACGGGGTCGTCACCGATCCCGATCGCATGATCAAGGTGCGCATCGCCGCCGACGGCAAGTAAACCCATTTATTTCAAAGGATATTCTGACATGGCCGAGATCAAGGACCGCGAGAACGCACTCATCATGGAAACGACCAAGGGCACGGTCGTCATCGAACTGTTTCCCGATCTGGCGCCTGGCCATGTCGGCCGCATCAAGGACCTGGCGCGCGAAGGCGCTTATGACGGCGTGGTGTTCCACCGCGTCATCGACGGTTTCATGGCGCAGACCGGCGACGTGAAATTCGGCAATTCCAGCAAGCCCTCTTTCGCACCGGCGCGCGCCGGCACCGGCGGCTCCGACAAGCCCGACCTGAAGGCGGAGTTCTCCAACGCCAATCACGGCCGCGGCACCTGCTCGATGGCGCGCTCGCAGAACCCGAACTCGGCCAACTCGCAATTCTTCATCTGCTTCGACGATGCCGCCTTCCTCAACCGCCAATACACGGTCTGGGGCCAGGTCATCGAAGGCATGGACAATGTCGACAAGATCAAGCGCGGCGAGCCGGTGCCGGATCCCGACAAGATCGTGTCGCTGAAGGTCGCGGCAGACGTGAAATGACCTCCTGGGCTGTCGCGGCTATCACTCTGATGCTTGCCGCGGCGGCCGCTCCGGCGCTGGCGACGGAATCGATCGTTTGCAGCGCTGAAGGCGACGCAGCATCGATCGACGTCCTGATGGGGCACACTGCCGTCATCGCGGTTGCGCGTGTATGGCTTGATGCCGGCGGCAGGAACTGGACCACCGACAGTCAGCCGGGTTCGACGAAAGTCATCGTCGGACAGGCATTCGAGGACGACCAGCACGTGGCGATCGATCTCACCGACGAGGGCATCAGCTCGATCGTCGCCAAATTGCGACTGGTCAAGGCCAGGGAACAGTCCAATTCCGCAATGGGCGGCACGCTGAGCATCGACGGTGTTGGCGCCTGGGCGGTGTCCTGCCCGGAATTTTGAGGCGGGATTTTCTTGCGCGTCGATCTTTTCGACTTTGATCTGCCGGAAGAGCGCATCGCGCTTCGACCGGCAGAACCGCGCGACAAAGCCAAAATGCTGGTTGTCAGGCCGGGTGAGGGCCTCGAAGACCGGACGGTGCGCGAGCTGCCGTCGCTGCTCGAGACCGGTGACGTGCTGGTCTTCAACGATACCAAAGTCATTCCGGCACAGTTAAAGGGCATCAGGCGGCGCGGCGAAGCGGCGGCGCAAATCGAAGCCACGCTGCACATGCGGGTGGCGCCGGACCGCTGGCTGGCTTTCATGCGGCCGGGCAAGCGCATCGTCGCCGGTGACCGCATCCATTTCGGCCATGACGCCAGTTCCTGCTTTCTCGGCCAGCTCGATGCCACCGTGATCGAGAAGGGCGAGGCCGGCGAGGCTTTGCTTGGTTTTGACCTCTCAGGTCCGTTTCTCGACGAGGCGCTGCACGCCGTTGGCCACATTCCGCTGCCGCCTTATATCGCTTCGAAGCGCGACGACGACGAGCGCGACCGCAGCGACTACCAGACGATCTATGCCAAGGAGGAGGGGGCTGTGGCGGCCCCCACTGCCGGTCTGCATTTCACGCCCGAGCTTTTCGCCGCGCTCGATGCCAAGGGCGTCGAGCAGCGCTTCGTCACCCTGCATGTCGGCGCCGGCACGTTCCTGCCGGTGAAAGTCGACGACACCGCCGACCACAAGATGCATGCCGAGATCGGTTCGGTCAGCCCGGAAACCGCCGAGGCGCTGAACGCGGCAAAGGCGCGTGGCGGGCGCATCATCGCCGTCGGCACGACGTCGTTACGGCTGCTGGAGAGCGCCGCGCGGGAGGACGGCACGCTGGCCGGATGGTCGGGTCCGACCGACATCTTCATCACGCCCGGCTATCGCTTCAAGGCCGCCGACATGCTGATGACCAATTTCCATCTGCCGCGCTCGACGCTGTTCATGCTGGTTTCGGCGTTTTGCGGTCTGGAAACGATGCGTGCGGCCTATGCGCATGCCATCGAGAACCGCTACAGGTTCTACTCCTACGGAGATGCAAGCCTGCTGTTCAAGCAGGAGAACGATGGACGCGCGCCCGGTATAGAACAAGGAATTCAATGACTAAAGCGTTCACCTTCAAGGTGCTGGCGACCGACGGCAAAGCGCGGCGTGGCTCCATCACCATGCCGCGCGGAGAAATCCGCACGCCGGCCTTCATGCCGGTCGGCACCGGCGGCACGGTCAAAACCATGTATATGGATCAGGTGCGCGGCGTCGGCTCGGACATCATCCTTGGCAACACCTATCATCTGATGCTGCGGCCGGGCGCCGAGCGTGTGGCGCGGCTTGGCGGTCTGCATGAATTCGCCCGCTGGCCGCATCCGATACTGACCGACAGCGGCGGCTTCCAGGTGATGTCGCTGTCGAAGCTGAGGAAACTGACCGAAAAGGGCGTCACCTTCCGCTCCCATATCGACGGCGCCGCCTATGAGATGTCACCCGAGCGCTCGATCGAAATCCAGGGACTGCTCGGCGCCGACATCCAGATGCAGCTCGACGAATGCACCGCGCTGCCGGCCATGGAGAAAGAGATCGAGCGGGCGATGGAGCTGTCGCTGCGCTGGGCCGAGCGTTGCAGGACGGCGTTCGGCGACCAGCAGGGCAAGGCGATGTTCGGCATCGTCCAGGGCGGCGACATAGCGGCCCTGCGGCTGCGCTCGGCGCAGGCGCTGAAAGCGATGGACCTCAAGGGCTACGCGATCGGCGGGCTGGCGGTCGGCGAGCCGCAACCGGTGATGCTCGAAATGCTCGACATCACCTGCCCGGAGCTGCCGGCGGACAGGCCGCGCTATCTGATGGGTGTCGGCACGCCTGACGACATATTGAAATCGGTGGCGCGCGGCATCGACATGTTCGATTGCGTGATGCCGACACGCGCCGGCCGTCATGGCCTCGCCTATACAAGGCGCGGCAAGGTCAATCTGCGCAACGCCCGCCATGCCGACGATCCGCGGCCGCTGGACGAGGAGAGCGACTGCCCGGCCGCTAGAGATTATTCACGCGCCTACCTGCACCATCTGGTTCGCTCGCAAGAGGCGCTGGGGGCGATGCTTCTGACCTGGAACAATCTTTCCTACTATCAGAAGCTGATGCAGGACATTCGTGCCGCCATCGAAGCAGGCGCCTTTGAGGCGCGGGCGGCAGAGATTTCCGAGGGCTGGGCGAAGGGAGATATCCCAGTCTGACGTTTGGTGTCCTCGACACGACCTCGCGATCCACTCTAGGCGTTCTTGCCAGTGGGCCCACTCATCTTTTGACGATGTGGTCCACCATCTGGCACGCCTCCTTGGCAACGGCTGGTATGGTGCCTGACTTCCGCGTTGACGCAAAATCGAGGCCGGCGAAATAGAGTCCTGGAAGGGTGCCGATACCATCCTCGTGTACGGGCTGGCCCGCCGCATTGAGGGCGCCGGGAAGCTTCACCCATGAGAAGTCGCCCGAGAAGCCGGTGCACCAGATTACCGATGAAATGCCGCTTGCGGCCAACTCGATGGAGCGGATCGGCGGATCAGCCAAACGTGGCGCAACCGTTTCGGCTGGATCATCCTCAGCCGCCGGCGCATCGAGTCCGGCGCGCTCGATGTACTCGTCGATCACCCGCTTCGCGTCCGCCGAGGCCTGGTCTGCGAAGCGCATGTGGTCGCCGACCTCGTCGCCGAAGGTGAGGTTGCCGTTCACAACGCCCCCGAAACGGCCGAGCAGCACCACCCCTTGCGTGCTCAGCGATTGCAGGCTGATCGTGTGGGTTGCCCCGAGCAGTGGACGCCTCGGCAGCCTGCCGCTTTCCACGATGAGGTCCCGGCGCGGGACGTCGGCAAAGCCGGATACAGTGAGCCAGTTGAACGAGTCGCCGCCGCGATAGCGGCGTACCAGGCGCCCGGTGCGGCTCGTCGCCAGAAACACCCGACGTCCGGCATGCACCAGATCCTCGGCAATCTGGCCGCCCGACTGGCCACTCCCGACCACCAGCACGGCGCCGTCAGCGAGCTCGGCCGGGTTGCGATAGGCAGAGGAATCGACCTGGCGAACTGCCGTCGGCAAGTCGGACGACCAAGGCGGTCGGATCTGGCGGCTCTGGTTGCCGGTTGCAATCACGATCGTACGAGCCAGAAGCGTCTCGCGATCAGTCGTGACTCGGTAGGCTCCGTCTTCTCGATTCAGCTGCTCAACCGCCATTCCGGTGCGCACCGGCAATCGGTGCCGGTCAACATAGCCTTCCAGATAGGCGACGAATCCGTCGTGCGTTATCGCGCCCCAAGGGTCCAGCCCGTCGTAGGAATCGCCGGGTAGTATGCTGCGTATATTTGTCGAGTTCAGCCGGAAGGAGTCCCAGCGCTGCGTTCGCCACGTCTCTCCTATTCGGCCTCGCTCGAGAATATGGTGCGCGCAGCCACGTTGTTGCAGGAAATAGCTGACGCCAAGCCCGGCCGAGCCAGCGCCTATCACGACCGCATCAAGAATCCCTCTCACGCCTTCCCGCCCCCCGCCGCCAAAATGATAATCGCATCAGAGGGCAAACGGCACCCCGCTAACCCTAGAAATGCGGCAGCATACCGCGAAGAGCTAATTTAGGGAAAGGAACGAAGCCACCACCGAGGGCAAATGCCTCCAAACCTTTTGTCGGCCGTATCAACGACCCGCCAATACTTTCTAACTACCGGTGTCGTCTGCCGATGACTGAAATCGAGCGCAGTGCAAATGGCAGATCTTGGCATTATGTTCATGAAGCTGTCGATGGTCGGAAAGATGCGCTTCACGTTCGGGGGGCGAAGCTGTAGGCGGCGGCACCGTCATCGGCGATGAAGGGCTTCAGCTCATTTGTCGATGGTTGCCTGGGCTGCCTTGACTTCCGGCGGCGCTTCACGGTTTCAGCACCAGCGAAGATTCGCCGTTCGGCTCCAGTTAAGCTTGCTTGAAAGCCGGGCGGCAGTCTGCCACAAGGGCCGCCTATGCGTGAAAGCTGAGCAGGAACCGGGCAATGAAGGCATTTTTCGTGCAGATAAAGTGCGATCTGGGCAAGTCCTATGACGTTGCCGGCGCGTTGGCCGATGCCGAGATCGCCTCGGAGATATACTCGACAGCCGGCGACTACGATCTGCTCGCCAAATTCTACGTCGACGACGAGGAAGACATCGGCCACTTCGTCAACGAGAAGGTGCAGATTCTTCCCGGCATCAAGGACACGTTTACGGTCGTCACCTTCCGCGCGTTCTGAGCGGCGCCTGCCACCTGCCCGGGCACAAGGCAAAGCCTGACCCAGCCATATCGGCGCTGCCCTAATTTTAGGCAGGTCGCGACATACTGATCGCCAACATCCTCCAAATCGCCGATTGCGCTTGATTTTCTCGCGTGACGCCAGTGAAATGGCCTGACAGGGGAGTATGCGATTGGCAGCGTTCGACGAAATGCTTCCGGAAGTCTCCGGATTGAGAAAACCGTATTCGGCTTACGATCGCTGGCTGAAGGAGCAGGATCCGGCCAGGCTTAGCGAAAAGATGCACGATGCCGAACGCGTCTTTCGCAAGACCGGCATCACCTTTGCCGTCTATGGCGAGCAGGAAGCCTCCGAGCGCCTTATTCCCTTCGACATCGTTCCGCGCATCATTTCCGGCAATGAATGGCGACGGCTGACGCAAGGCATCGAGCAGCGCGTCCAGGCGCTGAACGCCTTTCTCGACGATATCTACCACCGCCAGGAGATTTTGCGCGCCGGTCGCGTCCCCAAGGAATTGATCGCCAAGAATGAGGCGTTCCTGCCGGAGATGATCGGAGTGCGGCCGCCGGCCGGCGTCTACACCCATATCATCGGCGTCGATATCGTTCGCATCAGCGAGAACGAGTTCTATGTGCTGGAGGACAATGCTCGCACGCCGTCCGGCGTCTCCTACATGCTGGAGAACCGCGAGACGATGATGCAGCTCTTTCCCGAGCTGTTCCAGCAGATCAAGGTGCGGCCGGTGGAAAACTATCCGCAGCTCTTGCGCCAGTCGCTGGCGGCAGTGCGGCCGCAAGGCACCAGAGGCGCGCCGACCATTGCCGTGCTGACGCCGGGCAGCTTCAACTCCGCCTATTTCGAACATGCCTTCCTTGCCGACCAGATGGGCGTGCAGCTTGTCGAGGGGCAGGATCTGCGCGTCGTCGATGGCCACGTCGCGATGCGCACGACCGAAGGCTACAAGCAGATCGACGTGCTTTATCGAAGGGTGGACGATTCCTTCCTCGATCCGCTGACCTTCCGCCCGGACTCGGCACTGGGTGTGCCGGGCATCATGGATGTCTACCGCGCCGGCAACATCACCATCGCCAATGCGCCGGGAACCGGCATCGCCGACGACAAGGCGATCTATTCCTACATGCCCGAGATCGTCGAGTTCTACACCGGTCGCAAAGCGATCCTCGGCAACATCCCGACCTGGCGCTGCTCGGAGCCGGACAGCCTGAAATACGTGCTCGAACACATCGACGAGCTGGTGGTGAAGGAGGTGCATGGCTCCGGCGGCTACGGCATGCTGGTCGGGCCGGCGGCGACCAAGAAGGAATGCGAGGATTTTTCCAAAAAACTCGCGGCAAAACCGTCGAATTACATCGCCCAGCCGACGCTGGCATTGTCGACCTGTCCGATCCTGACCGACAAGGGGCTGGCGCCGCGCCATGTCGATCTCAGGCCCTACGTGCTGGTATCTGATCGCATCCAGATCGTGCCGGGCGGGCTGACGCGTGTGGCGCTGAAGGAAGGCTCGCTGGTGGTCAATTCGTCCCAGGGCGGCGGAACGAAGGATACTTGGGTGCTGGACGATTAGAGTGGGAAGTAGCGAGTAGGGAATAGCGAGTAGCGAATAGGGGGTGTGCGACGGCGATTAATTCTTACAGGGACCTGATTGTTTGGAAGGCAGCCATCGAATTGGCGGTAGATTGCTATTCTGTAACGACAGGGTTCCCGAGCAAGGAAGCATACGGAATAACCTCTCAGATAAGGCGCTCGGCGGCGTCAATCGCAGCTAACATCGCGGAGGGTCACGGACGAGAAAATACGGGAGCCTTCATTCAATTTCTGCGCATCGCTCAAGGTTCTCTTAAAGAATTGGAAATGCACCTGATCTTGTCCGGGAGAGTGGGCTTGGTGGTTGAGAAAGAGGGTGGTCGGTTGCTTAACCAAACCGAGGAGATCGGGAAGATGTTGCGTTCGATGATCAGGAGTCTGCAACAAAAGTCATGAAGTCTTTTTTCCCCTATTCGCTATTCGCTATTCGCTATTCGCTCGAGATCGAGGCAGATTGAGATGCTTCTCGGCCGCACCGCCAACGGGCTCTACTGGATGAACCGCTACATCGAGCGGGCGGAAAACATGGCGCGGCTGGTCGATGCCGGGCTGCGCATGGCGCTGACCCGCACCCAGAACGCCTCCGAAGAGTGGAATTCGGTGCTGCTCAGTGCCGGTTCGGACGCTGCCTTCACGCAGAAATATTCCGAGTATACCGCCGCCAACGTTGCCGATTTTCTGCTGCGCGACACATCCAACCCGTCGAGCACGATGGCGTCGATCGAAACGGCCCGTAACAATGCCCGCATGGTGCGCACCGCGCTGACGCGCGAAACCTGGGAAAGCATCAACGAGGCCTGGATGTCGCTGAAGCGCATCCTGGCCAAGCCGATCGACGAACGTGATTTGCCCAGCGTGCTCGACGCGATCAAGCGCGAAACGGCGCTGATCCGCGGCTCGTTCTACGGCACCATGCTGCGCAACGAGATTTTTGATTTCTCGCAGCTCGGCACCTATGTGGAACGCGCCGACAACACGGCGCGCATCCTGGACGTGAAATACTACGTGCTGTTGCCGTCGATCTCGTGGGTCGGCTCCACGCTCGACAACTACCAGTGGGAATCGATCCTGCGCTCGGTTTCGGCGCATCGCTCCTATCGCTGGGTCTACGAGGCCGACTATAAGCCGACCAACATTGCCGACTATCTGATCCTCAACGTTCGCATGCCGCGCTCGCTGACCTTCTGCTACCGTTTCCTGACGGAGCACCTGAAATTCCTGGGCGACGATTATGGTGAGCGCCATGCCTGTCATGTGACAGCCGGCAAGACCCAGGCGATGCTGGCCGCCGGCTCGATCAAGGACATATTCGACGCCGGCCTGCATGAATTCCTCGCCAATTTCATCCGCGACAACACCAGGCTCGGCGACGAGATCGCGCAAGACTACAGGTTTAATTGAGCATGATCCCGGAAAGTGGAAGCCGGTTTCCGGAAAAGGTCATGCTCAGGGGACGAGCATGATCCCGGAAAGTGGAAGCCGGTTTCCGGAAAAGATCATGCTCAGGGGACGAGAGCAATGCGGCTGAAGATCACTCACCGGACCGAATATCGCTACGATGCGCCGGTGCACTATCTGTTGCAGCGGCTGCGGCTGCTACCAGTCAGCGGACCGACGCAGACCGTCTTGTCCTGGGCGCTGAAGATCGAAGGGGCGCGCGAAGAAGTGCGCTTCACCGACCATTTCGGCAACGACACGCGGCTGTTGAGCGTCGAAGGCGACCGTGATTTCATCACCGTCGAGGCATCGGGCGAGGTGGTGACACGCGACACATCAGGCGTCTCCGGGCCACATCAGGGTTTCGCGCCGCTCTGGCTGTTTGGCCAGGAAACGCCGTTGACCACGATCGGCGGCGGCATTCGCGAACTCGCGGCCTCGGTCGGCGAGGGCGCCGATATCGAAAGGTTGCACCGGCTGATGGCCCTGATCGGCGAGCGCGTCGCCTATACGCCGGGCACCACCAATGCGGCGACCCCGGCCGAGGACGCGCTGGCGCTCAAGACGGGCGTCTGCCAGGACCACAGCCACATCTTTGCCGCCGTCGCGCGGGCCATGGGGTTTCCGGCCCGCTACGTCAGCGGCTATTTGATGATGGATGCGGCGGTCGAGCAGGCGGCGAGCCATGCCTGGGCCGAAGCGCATGTTGCAGGCCTTGGCTGGGTCGCGTTCGACGTCGCCAACGGGATTTCTCCCGACGAACGCTATGTGAAGGTGGCAACCGGCCGTGATTACCGCGACGCCACGCCCGTATCGGGAATTCGGCTGGGACAAGCGGAAGAACAGCTTGCGGTCACCGTCACCGTGGAGCAGTAATTCCCGGCAAGATTTGCTGCCAAAGAGATTCGATGACCTATTGCGTCGGCCTGAAGATCGATCGTGGGCTCGTGTTCATGTCGGACACACGCACCAATGCCGGCATGGATTCGATCTCGACCTTCAAGAAGATGCACGTCTGGGAGGAGCCAGGCGAGCGCGTCATCGTGCTGATGTCGGCCGGCAATCTGGCGACGACGCAAGCTGTCGTCAGCCTGCTCGACGAACGCACCAAGGCGGTGGCCGATCGCCACGCCACGCTGCTTGAAACGCCGTCGATGTACCAGACGGTGCGGCTGGTCGGCGACACCGTCAAGGAAGTCATCGCCAGTTCGTCGCCGGCGGGCGAAAAGGCCGATTCCTATTTCAATGCCTCCTTCATCCTCGGCGGCCAGATCAAGGGCAGCGCGCCGCGGCTGTTCATGATCTATCCGGAAGGTAATTTCATCGAATCGACCGAAGACACGCCGTTCTTCCAGATCGGCGAGACCAAATACGGCAAGCCGATCATCATCCGCGCCTATGAAAAGGCGATGAGTTTCGCCGAGACGGTGAAACTGCTGCTGGTGTCGTTCGACTCGACGCTGAAATCGAACCTGTCGGTCGGTCTGCCGCTCGACCTGCTGTTCTACGAAAAGGACGCCTTCAAGGTCAGCCTGAAGAAGCGGATAGCCCAGGAAGACCAATATTATCGGACGATCTCGGACGGCTGGTCGAACGCGCTGAAGGCTGCTTTTGCGAGCTTGCCTGACTTTCCCGAGTGAAAGCCTCCGTTTTTCGTGCTCTTTGATCGCTGGACCCGATGCGACGGAGAGCAAGATGAATAGCAACGAATTCCGGGAATGGTCGCTGCGCGCGGCCGAATGGGGCGCCGACTACAGGAGCACACTTCGCGAAAGACCGGTGCGGCCGCTCGTCGAGCCGGGCGAAATCTTTAAAAGCATCGACGTCTCGCCGCCGGAACATGGCGAAACGATGCAGGCAATCTTCGCCGATTTCGAGCGAAAAATCCTGCCCGGCATGACGCATTGGCAGCATCCGCGCTTCTTCGCCTATTTCCCGGCCAATGCCGCACCGGTCTCGGTGGTGGCCGAATATCTGGTCTCGGCGATGGCCGCGCAATGCATGCTCTGGCAGACTTCGCCGGCAGCGACCGAACTCGAGACGCGCGTCGTCGACTGGATGCGTCAGGCGCTTGGCCTGCCGGAAGGGTTTTCCGGCGTTATGCAGGATTCGGCATCGTCGGCGACGCTCGCCGCCGTGCTGACCATGCGCGAGCGCGCGCTCGACTGGCAGGGCAACAAGAAGGGCCTGCAAGGCCAGCCGATCTTGCGCGTCTATTCTTCCGATCAGGTCCACACCTCCATCGACCGGGCGATCTGGGTGTCGGGCGTCGGCGAGGATAATCTCGTGCGCATTCCTGTTGCCGGCCGCTTCCGCGCCATGGATGTCATCGCCCTAGAAGCAGCAATCGTCGCCGATCGCGAAAATGGCATGCTGCCGGCTGGCATCATCGCCAGCGTGGGCGGCACCAGCACCGGTGGCACGGATGACGTTGCCGGCGTTGCCGCGGTGGCCAAGCGCCATGGGCTCCATCTGCATGTCGATGCCGCATGGGCCGGATCAGCGATGATCTGCCCCGAGTTTCGCCATTTCTGGGCCGGCGCCGAGCACGCGGATTCCATCGTCTTCAATCCGCACAAATGGTTGGGTGCGCAGTTCGATTGCTCGGTTCAGTTCATCCGCCAGCCGGAGGATCTCGTTCGCACGCTGGCCATCAAGCCCGAATTCCTGGAGACGCATGGGCGCGACGGCATCATCGACTATTCCGAATGGTCAGTGCCACTCGGGCGGCGCTTTCGCGCACTGAAACTGTGGTTTCTGCTGCGCGCCCACGGGCTGGAAAATCTGCGGACCATGATCCGCAACCATGTCGCCTGGAGCGAAGGGCTGGCCGAGCGGCTGGCCAGGGAACCGGATTTCGAGATCGTCTCGGAGCCGATGCTGTCGCTGTTCTCGTTCCGGCATTTGGTGGCCGGCACAAATTCGGACCAACACAACCTGCGGCTAGTCAACGCGATCAATGACGATGGCCGCATCTACCTGACGCAGACACGGGTGGACGGGCAGGTCGCGATCCGTTTTCAGGTCGGCCAGTTCGAGACGACGGCGGCGGATGTCGACACCGCTTTCGAGGTCATCACCGAAATCGCCCGCGGGCTGGCCTGAAATTGGTCCGCAAAGTTGCGTCGAGGTTTGTCTTTGGACGCATGCAATTTCGTTAGCCGGCTCATACCTTTTCATTGCTTTCGTTTTCCGCTATAGACAAGAAAAACGAAAACGGGGGGTCACCAATGTATCTGTCGCCGCGTCATTCCGAAATCATCCAGATGGCCAAGGACAATGGCCGCGTGCTGGTCGACGATCTGGCAACGCATTTCAACGTGACGCCGCAGACCATCCGCAAGGACCTCAACGATCTGTGCGACCAGCGCCTGCTTTCCCGTATCCATGGCGGGGCGCTGTTCCCGTCCGGCATCGAGAACATGGAATATGAGGCGAGGCGCAAGATCGCCGCCGACGAGAAGGAGGCGATCGGCCGCGCCGCAGCCAGGCTGATCCCGGACAACGCCTCGCTGTTCATCAATATCGGCACCACGACGGAGTCGGTCAGCAAGGCGCTTCTCGATCATGCCGGCCTGATGGTCATCACCAATAATATCAATGTTGCCAACAGGATGCGCATATATCCTTCCATCGAAGTTGTTATTGCCGGCGGCGTCGTGCGTGGTTCCGACGGCGGTGTGGTCGGCGAGGCGGCGGTCGATTTCATCAGGCAGTTCAAAGTCGACTACGCGGTGATCGGCGCCTCGGCGATCGACCATGACGGTGCGTTGCTCGATTTCGATTTTCGCGAGGTGAAGGTGGCGCAGGCGATCATCGCCAATGCCCGGCATGTCATCCTGGTTTCCGACCAGACCAAGTTCGAGCGGACGGCGCCGGTTCGCATCGGCCACCTGTCGCAGGTCAACACTTTCATCACCGACCGCTGCGACATCCCGTCGGTGCGCAAGATCTGCCAGGAAGCAGAGGTTCAACTGATCGAAACCTCGCTCTCCTAGATGGTGCCGTTGCGGCAACTCCTGCTGTTTATATTTCGTTTGACATTCGTTCCTATTTCGAAATAATCCCGACACGGTTTCGTAAAAACCTAAATATGCTGCAATGCGAAATCCGGGAGGACTTTTTGTGAGCGCATCCCCGATCCATGACATCTTCGTCATCGGTGGCGGTATCAACGGCTGCGGCATTGCCCGCGATGCGGTTGGGCGCGGCTTCTCGGTGTTTCTTGCCGAGATGAATGATCTGGCCAGCGGCACGTCCTCGGGCTCGACCAAACTGATCCATGGCGGCTTGCGCTATCTGGAGTTCTACGAATTCCGCCTGGTGCGCGAAGCGCTGATGGAGCGCGAAATCCTCTGGAAGAACGCGCCGCACATCATCTGGCCGATGCGCTTCGTGCTGCCCTATGCCAAGGGCCTGCGCCCAGCCTGGCTGATCAGGCTCGGGCTTTTCCTTTACGACCACATTGGCGGGCGCAAATTGCTGCCGGCGACCAAGACGCTGGATATGGCAAACGACCCAGCCGGCAAGCCGCTAAAGCCGTTGTTTCACAAGGCCTTCGAATATTCCGACGGCTGGGTCAACGATGCGCGGCTGGTGGCGTTGAACGCCCGCGACGCCGCCGATCGCGGCGCAACGATACGAACCCGCACGAAAGTCGTCGGCGCACGCCGTGAAGGCGAACTCTGGACGGTCAGGCTGGAAAACACGCAGACCGGCGACACCGAGGAGGTCAAGGCGCGGCTTTTGGTCAACGCCGCCGGCCCATGGGTCGACCACGTGCTGTCGGCTACGGTCGGCTTGAACGACGTGCACAATGTCCGGCTGGTACAGGGCAGCCATATCGTCATCAGCAAGAAATTCGACGATCCGCGCGCCTATTTCTTTCAGAACAAGGATGGCCGCATCATCTTTGCCATCCCCTACGAGGAAGAGTTCACGCTGATCGGCACCACCGACCGGGACTTTTCCGGCGATCCGCGCGACGTGAAGATCAGCGACGCCGAAATCGATTACCTCTGTGCTGCGGCGAGCGAATATTTCGCGCAACCGATCAAGCGTTCGGACATCGTCTGGACCTATTCCGCCGTACGCCCGCTTTATGACGACGGCGCCTCGAAGGCGCAGGAAGCGACCCGCGATTATGTGCTGAAGACCGACGGCGGCGAAGGCACGGCGCCGATCGTCAACTCCTTCGGCGGCAAGATCACCACCTATCGCCGGCTGTCGGAATCGATGCTCGAGAAAATCGAGGGTTTTCTCGGCAAGCGCGGCAAGCCGTGGACGGCAAACGCGCCGCTGCCGGGCGGCGATTTCCCGGCCAGCGGCTTCGACGCCGAAGTGGCGAAACTGAAAACGGCCTATCCGTTCCTCGACGCGCGCCTGGCGCGCCGCCTGACCCGGCTTTACGGGACTCGCGCGAGGATGCTGCTGGGCCTCGCCAGGTCGAATGCCGACCTTGGCCGCAACTTTGGCGCCGATCTCTACGAGGCCGAGGTGCGCTACCTCGTTCAAAATGAATGGGCGATGACGGCCGAAGATGTATTGTGGCGCAGAACCAAGCGCGGCCTGCAGCTGAGCCGCGAGCAGGCGGCAGCGCTCGACGAATTCATGCGCGGGATAAGCCGGCGCCATGTCGCGGCGGCCGAATAGTCATGCAGAAAGCCTGGGAGGAGGCATCATGCTGGAACTGAGAAACGTGACGAAGACGGTCGGGGCGACGGAGCATATACGCGACGTGTCGCTGACGCTTCAGCACGGCTCGCTCAACGTCCTTCTCGGGCCGACGCTTTCCGGCAAGACCAGCCTGATGCGGCTGATGGCCGGCCTTGACGTGCCGACATCCGGCTCGGTCTGGTTCGATGGCAAGGAAGTCACCGGCATCCCGGTGCAGAAGCGCAACGTCGCCATGGTCTACCAGCAGTTCATCAACTATCCGGCGATGACCGTTTACGAAAACATCGCTTCGCCGCTGAGGGTGGCCGGTGCCGAGCGGGCAAAGATCGACAAGGAGGTGCGCAATGCCGCAGCCCTTCTCAAGCTAACGCCCTTTCTCGATCGCACACCGCTCAGCCTCTCCGGCGGCCAGCAGCAGCGCACCGCGCTGGCCCGCGCCATCGTCAAGAACGCCAGCCTCGTGCTGCTCGACGAGCCGCTAGCCAACCTCGACTACAAGCTGCGCGAGGAGTTGCGCGCGGAATTGCCGAAGATCTTCGCGGCGACCGGCACCATCTTCGTCTACGCCACGACCGAGCCGCACGAAGCCTTGCTGCTCGGCGGCAACACGGCGACGCTTTCCGAAGGCCGCATCACCCAGTTCGGCCCGACGATCGACGTCTTCCGCAGGCCGAACGACCTCGTCACGGCCAAGACTTTCGCTGATCCGCCGCTCAACACGATCGTGCTGAAGAAGAGCGGTTCGAGCTTCCTTCTTGATGGTGGGGTGAGCCTCCCTGTGCCGGCTGAACTCGCCGGTATTGCCGATACGAGTTATACGATCGGCTTCCAGCCCCACCATCTCTCCCTTGCCCGGCCGAGCCCGTCAGCGGTTCCGGTGAAAGCCAAGGTGTCGGTCACCGAGATCACCGGTTCTGAAAGTTTTGTGCATCTCGATTTCGCCGATGTCCGCTGGGTCATGCTGGAGCACGGCATTCTGGTGTTCGAGCCGGACCAGACCATCGAGGTATTCATCGATCCGCGGCACATCATGGTGTTCGACGCGAACGGCCGCTCGGCCACGCCGCCACAGATGCTGGCGGCTTGAGGAGGAGGAGGGCACATGGCGCGCATCGACTGCAATCACATCCGCCACGCCTACGGGCCGCATCCGAAGTCGGATAAGGACTATGCGCTGAAGGAGGTGCATCATGCCTTCGAGGACGGCGGCGCCTATGCGCTGCTGGGGCCGTCGGGCTGCGGCAAGACCACGCTGCTCAACATAATTTCCGGCTTGTTGTATCCGTCGCACGGCGAGCTTCTGTTCGACGGCAAGGACGTGACCAATCTGTCGACGCAGGAGCGCAACATAGCTCAGGTGTTCCAGTTCCCGGTCATCTACGACACCATGACCGTCTACGACAACCTGGCCTTCCCGCTGCGCAACCGCGGCGTTTCGGAACCCGACGTCGACCGGAAGGTGCGCGAAACCCTGGAAATGACCGGTCTGGCCGACATGGCCAAGCGAAAGGCGAGGGGGCTGACCGCTGACCAGAAGCAGAAGATCTCGCTTGGACGCGGGCTGGTGCGCTCCGATGTCAATGCGATCCTGTTCGACGAGCCGCTGACCGTCATCGATCCGCATATGAAATGGGTGCTGCGCTCGCAGTTGAAGCAATTGCACAGGCGCTTCGGTTTCACCATGGTCTATGTCACGCACGACCAGACCGAGGCGCTCACCTTCGCCGAAAACGTCGTCGTCATGTATGAGGGCGAGATCGTGCAGATCGGCTCTCCAGCCGAACTGTTCGAGCGTCCCAAGCATACATTCGTCGGCTATTTCATCGGCTCGCCGGGCATGAACGTCATGCCGGTCGCGGTCGAACGCAGGAGCGCGCGGCTCGGCAGCCAGACGATCGAATTGCCGGGCGCGCCCAAGGCCGGGATCACCGGTGCGATCGAACTCGGCATCCGTCCCGAATATATCAGGCTTGGCGCTAGCGGCATGCCGGTTTCAATCCGGAAGGTCGAGGATATCGGCCGCCACAAGGTGGTGCGCGCCAGTTTCGAAGGCCGCGACATCGCGGCGATCATCGGCGAGGACGAGGACATTCCCGCCGATCCGAAGATCGCTTTCGACCCGGCCGGCATCAACATCTATGCCGATTCCTGGCGCGTCGAAATGGGAGGCTAAGCATGGAAAGGACCTGGAACAACAAGGCCTGGTTCATGGTGCTGCCGGTGCTGTTGCTGGTGGCTTTCTCGGCGATTATCCCGCTGATGACGGTCGTGAATTATTCGGTTCAGGACACTTTCGGCAACAACGTCTTCTTCTGGGCGGGTTCGGAATGGTTCGAGGAAATCCTGCATTCCGACCGGTTTTGGGAAGCAATGGGCCGCAACCTGGTCTTCTCGGCCATCATTCTCACCATCGAGATTCCGCTCGGCATCTTCATTGCGCTCAACATGCCGAAGAAGGGCTGGGGCGTTCCGGTCTGCCTGGTGCTGATGGCGCTGCCGCTGCTCATCCCGTGGAACGTCGTCGGCACGATCTGGCAGGTGTTCGGCCGCATTGACATCGGCCTGCTGGGCCATACCCTGTCGGGGCTGGGTTTCGACTACAACTATGTCAACGATCCAATCGACGCCTGGGTCACGGTCATCCTGATGGATGTCTGGCACTGGACGAGCCTCGTCGTCCTGCTCTGCTACGCAGGGCTGGTCTCGATCCCCGACGCCTATTACCAAGCGGCGAAGATCGACGGGGCGTCGCGCTGGGCGATCTTCCGCTACATCCAGCTGCCGAAGATGAACCGTGTGCTGCTGATCGCGGTCCTGCTGCGCTTCATGGACAGTTTCATGATCTACACCGAGCCGTTCGTCGTCACCGGCGGTGGCCCCGGCAACACCACCACTTTCCTGTCGATCGATCTGGTGAAGCTGGCCATCGGCGAGTTCAACCTCGGTGAGGCGGCGGCCATGTCGATCGTCTATTTCCTGATTGTCATGCTCCTGTCCTGGGTGTTCTACACCGTCATGACAGCCTACGATGCGGAGCGGTGAGATGGCGCGCCTCGAGGATACCACGGCCAACGAACGAACGCTCATGCCGCAAACCCCCGCTACAGCGGAAGCGCAGACGGCGAACGCCGCGCTGGCCCGCAAGATGCGGCGGCGGGGCGAGGAGTCGCGGTTCTGGTGGCTGGTGCCAACGATCTACATCATCTTCCTGATGCTGCCGATCTACTGGCTGGTCAATATGAGCTTCAAGACCAACCAGGAGATCCTCGGCGCCTTCTCGCTGTGGCCGAGAAACCCGACGCTTGCCAATTACGCGGTCATTTTTAATGATCCGTCCTGGTACAGGGGCTACATCAACTCGATCATCTATGTGGTTATGAACACGGTGATTTCTGTCGCCGTGGCGCTTCCGGCAGCCTATGCCTTCTCGCGCTACCGTTTTCTCGGCGACAAGCACCTGTTCTTCTGGCTGCTTACCAACCGAATGGCGCCGCCGGCGGTGTTCGCGCTGCCGTTCTTCCAGCTCTATTCGGCTTTCGGCCTGATCGACACGCACATCGCCGTGGCGCTGGCGCATTGCCTGTTCAACGTGCCGCTGGCGGTCTGGATCCTTGAAGGCTTCATGTCGGGCGTGCCGAAGGAAATCGATGAGACCGCCTATATCGACGGCTATTCCTTCCCGCGCTTCTTCCTGAAGATATTCATGCCGCTGATCGCGAGCGGCGTTGGCGTCGCGGCCTTCTTCTGCTTCATGTTCTCGTGGGTGGAACTGCTGATCGCGCGGACACTGACCACGACCGCCGCAAAACCGATCGCTGCGATCATGACGCGCACGGTTTCGGCCTCGGGCCTCGACTGGGGCGTGCTGGCCGCAGCCGGCGTGCTCACCATCATACCGGGCGCGCTCGTCATCTGGTTCGTGCGAAACTATATCGCCAAGGGCTTTGCCCTGGGGAGGGTGTGATGAAACGAACGCAAGAGTTCATGCGCAACACTATCGCCAAGGGCTTTGCCCTGGGGAGGGTGTGATCATGAGCTTCTCCTGGATGGCCTGGACCTGGCCGACCGCCGCCTTCTTCGGCACCATCTTCCTGCTGCTCTGCGGCATGGCGGTCTGGGAATACGCCTCGCCGGGCGGCAATCCGCGCATCGGCGTCTTGCGCTTCGAGACGACGCGCGGCGACCGTCTCTTCCTATCGCTGCTTGGCAGCGCCTTTATCCATCTCGCTTGGCTGGGTCTTGGCGGACCCAACCTGTGGTGGGCTCTCGCTCTCTCCGTGGTCTACGCCATCGGCGTGTTCCGCTACGTATAGAGGGGGAAACTGTTGGGGCGGCCGCGTGCCGGCGGCTGCTTCGATCGCACTTGAAACTGAAACAGTGGAGGAAACACATGAGACGGCAATTTTTGACATCAACGACTGCGCTTGTCCTGCTCTGGGGAGCAGGCCAGGCCTACGCCGGGATGGATGAAGCCAAGACCTTCCTCGATACCGAAATCAAGGACTTGTCGACGCTCGATCGCGGCGCCCAGGAAGCCGAGATGCAATGGTTCATCGATGCCGCGAAGCCTTTCGCGGGCATGGATATCAAGGTCGTCTCCGAACCGATTGCAACTCACGACTACGAAGCGAAGGTACTGGCCCCGGCCTTCACGGCCATCACCGGCATCAAGATCACCCATGACGAGATCGGCGAGGGTGATGTCATTGAAAAGCTGCAGACCCAGATGCAGTCGGGTGAGAACATCTACGACGCCTACGTCAACGACTCCGACCTGATCGGCACCCACTGGCGCTACCAGCAGGTGCGCAGCCTGACCAAGTGGATGGCGAATGAGGGCAAGGATGTCACCAACCCCAACCTCGACCTCGCCGACTTCATCGGCACCAAGTTCACGACCGCTCCGGACGGCGATCTTTATCAACTGCCCGACCAGCAGTTCGCGAACCTCTACTGGTTCCGCTACGACTGGTTCAACGACGAGAAGAACAAGGCCGATTTCAAGGCCAAGTACGGCTACGACCTTGGCGTTCCGGTCAACTGGTCGGCCTATGAGGACATCGCCGAATTCTTCACCGGCCGCGAGATCGACGGCAAGAAGGTCTATGGCCACATGGACTACGGCAAGAAGGATCCGTCGCTCGGCTGGCGCTTCACCGATGCCTGGCTGTCGATGGCCGGCAATGGCGACAAGGGGCTGCCGAATGGTCTTCCGGTCGACGAATGGGGCATCAAGGTCGACGAGAAGTCGCGGCCCGTCGGCTCGTGCGTGGCTCGCGGCGGCGACACCAACGGCCCGGCTGCCGTGTATTCGATCCAGAAGTACCTGGATTGGCTGAAGGCCTATGCGCCGCCGGAAGCCCAGGGCATGACGTTCGGCGAATCCGGCCCCGTCCCGTCGCAGGGCACGGTCGCGCAGCAGATGTTCACCTACACTGCCTTCACCGCCTCCTTCGTCAAGGACGGGCTGCCGGTCGTGAACGCGGACGGTACGCCGAAATGGCGCTTCGCTCCGTCGCCGCATGGCGTGTACTGGAAGGACGGCATGAAGCTCGGCTACCAGGACGTGGGTTCCTGGACGCTCCTCAAGTCGACGCCCGATGACCGCGCCAAGGCAGCCTGGCTCTACGCGCAGTTCGTCACCTCGAAGACAGTCGACGTTAAGAAAGCCCATGTCGGCCTGACGCTGATCCGCGAGAGCACGATCCAGCACAAGAGCTTCACGGACCGCGCCCCGAAGCTCGGCGGCCTGATCGAGTTCTACCGTTCGCCGGCCCGCATCCAGTGGTCGCCGACGGGTACGAACGTCCCTGACTATCCGAAGCTGGCACAGCTTTGGTGGCAGGCGATCGGCGACGCCTCGTCGGGTGCCAAAACTCCGCAGGAGGCGATGGACTCGCTCTGTGCCGAGCAGGAAGAGGTGCTTGAGCGCCTGGAGCGCGCTGGGGTGCAGGGCGACATCGGACCGAAACTCGCCGAGGAAAAGACCTTGGAGGAGTGGAACGCCGATGCCGTCGCCAAGGGCAATCTCGCGCCGCAGCTGAAGATCGAGCCGGAGAAGGACAAGCCGCAGACCATCAACTACGACGAGCTGGTCAAGAGCTGGAGCAACTGAGCATCGGTCCGGGCGTCCGCGCCCGCATCGCACCAATCGGGGGAGGCGGCATCTTGCCGTCTCCCCTGTTTGCGCCGAGGGAGTGAGAATGACTGGCCTTATCCTAGCAATCGACCAAGGGACGACATCGAGCCGGGCGATCCTGTTCGACGGTGAAATGAAGGTCGTGGGCAGCGGGCAGAAGGAATTTACCCAGCATTATCCGGCCTCCGGCTGGGTCGAGCATGATCCGGAGGAAATCTGGTCGAGCGTCGTGGCGACGGCGAAGGCTGCGCTGAAGAGCGCCGGCCGCGATGCGTCGGATGTCGCGGCCATCGGCATCACCAACCAGCGCGAGACCGTCGTCATCTGGGACAGGGCGACCGGCACGCCGATCCATAACGCGATCGTCTGGCAGGACCGCCGTACCGCGCCGCTGTGCCAGAAATTGAAGAAGCAGGGGCTGGAGAAGAAGTTCACCAGAAAGACCGGACTGCTGCTCGATCCCTATTTCTCCGGCACCAAGATCGCCTGGATGCTGGAAAAGGTGAAGGGCGCCAGAAAACGCGCCGACAAGGGCGAATTGCTGGCCGGCACCATCGACAGCTTTCTGATCTGGCGGCTGACCGGCGGCAAGGTTCACGCCACCGATGCCACCAACGCCTCGCGCACGCTGGTCTACAACATCGAGAACAATGCCTGGGACGACGAGCTGCTGGCCATTCTCGGCATACCGCGAAAAATGCTGCCGCAGGTGAAGGATTGCGCTGACGACTATGGAATCACCGAGAAAAGTCTCTTTGGCTCGGAGATAAAAATCCTCGGCGTGGCCGGTGATCAGCATGCAGCGGCCATCGGCCAGGCCTGTTTCGAGCCGGGCATGATGAAATCCACCTATGGCACCGGCTGCTTCGCGCTGCTCAACACCGGCAGCGATCTGGTGCGCTCGAAGAACCGTCTGTTGACGACCATTGCCTACAGGCTGAACGGCAAGACCACCTATGCGCTGGAAGGGTCGATCTTCATCGCCGGCGCTGCCGTGCAATGGCTGCGCGACGGCATCAAGGTGATCGGCAAGGCCGAGCAGAGCGGCGTGCTGGCGGCGGGCGCCGACCCGACCCAGGAAGTCTATCTGGTGCCGGCTTTCGTCGGGCTTGGCGCGCCGCACTGGGACGCCGAGGCGCGCGGCGCCATCTTCGGGCTGACCCGCAACACGGGCCCGGCGGAATTTGCCCGCGCCGCACTCGAATCCGTCGCGTTCCAGACGCGCGACCTGCTCGACGCTATGCGCAGGGACTGGAAGGGCGCGTCAGCGAAGACCGTTCTCAGGGTCGATGGCGGCATGGTGGCGTCGGACTGGACGATGCAGCGGCTTGCGGACATCCTCGATGCGCCGGTCGACCGTCCGACCATCCTGGAGACGACGGCGCTCGGCGCGGCATGGTTGGCCGGCTCGAAGGCGGGCGCCTGGCCGAAGACAAGGGAATTCGCCAGGAGCTGGGCGCTGGAGCGACGGTTTCGACCGGACATGGATGCATCGGTCCGTTCCGCAAAGCTGGCGGGTTGGCGCCATGCTGTGCGCCGGACACTGAGCACGCTGTAGATCCGCGCACCGAAAAGAAAAAGCCTGCGCCGTTGCCGGCGCAGGCTCTTCTCTTCAACGACTCTTGTTCAGCTCTGCCCTGGGTTATCAATAGGGCGAGATGCACTGCCGGCGGGGGCCGTAGTAAGGCTGGTACGTGTTGTCATAGGTCCGGTAAGATCTGTAGCGGTTGTAGCACCACTGCACGTGGGCATCGCCGCGATAGACGCGGCGGTACTGGTTGTTGACGATCGCGCCGGTGATCAGCGCGCCAGTGGCGAAGGCAGCCAGCGGGAACCAGTAGTCGCCGTAACGGCGATAGCCGGGACGATAGTAGCGATAGCCGCGATAGCCGCGCCAATACCTGAAATCGTCGTCACGAGCGAAACGACGAAAATCGCGACGGGAAGAATCACGGCGGAAATCGCGACGGGAGAAATCCCGCTTCCTCCACCCCCACCGTTCATACTGAACGGTCTGGACATCCGACGAGATGTTCTGACCCAGCGGCACGTAGATGGGCTGGGCGTTGACGGGCACGATCTGCGCTACAGCGAATGACGCTGAAAGAGCGGTCGCCAACAAGCCCGACATGATCCTGTTCATGGTCTTCTCCTTGAAAGCGTCGTCCCTTGTGCCCACAAAACGGGCAGGTTGCGCAATTGTTCCGCGAAAAATAGCAAGCTGCTGATTTGTAATAGGTTTCGGCTTTTGTGCGAGACAGCCACCCCGATCTTGTCGAGACGGCTAGCGAGGCGTCAGGAGGCGGCGAAAAGTCCGGCTAGCGAGGCCTCTTTTTCCGGTTGACCGTTCGAGACACTCTCCCTATGTTCCGCGCAATTTCGAGGGCGGCATCCTGAGCCCGCGGGAGCGCGTAGCTCAGCCGGTAGAGCAACTGACTTTTAATCAGTAGGTCCAGGGTTCGAATCCCTGCGCGCTCACCAAAAAGCCCAATAAAATCAACCAGATGCAGCAGGTCAGGCGGTCATTTTCTGTGTCCGCAAAACCGTGTCCGCATAGTGTCCGCGAAATAGGGCGGCGCCATTCGTTGATTTCGCCTCGGTTCCTGCGAGTATCGGCGGTCCATGGGGTATGCAGGGCAGGGATCAGCTTGGCGCGTTTCAAAAATAAGAGTCAGCACTTCATCCCGCAAGCTTATCTGTCCGCTTGGACCGATCCTGCTACACCAGCCAAGCAGACGCCGTACCGTCAAGGGCGTCGACTTCGATCCGTCGCCGACCGCGTCGAGCGCATCGGTCTGACACGCGAGCAGATCGGCCGACCTCGGCCTGCCTTGGATCGAGAACTTGGAGACTGGCAGCGGCAAGGACCTCGGCGATCCGGGTCACCCCGATCACCGCAAGCCCTACGTCCAGAACTACATCGCCAGTCAAGGTCGGCGAAAGGGTGAGGCCAATGTGCTGGTTCGCGATCTGCGTGGTTCGCGTGCGTTGGTCGAGGCGGCGATCAACCGCTACATCCCCGCAAGCTGGCCCGCTGAGCACGAAGCACGGCTGGCTCCGCGTCGACAGGCTGCCCGCGATGCGTTCGCGGCGCTGATCGCGGTCAGGTCATGACTCAGGCAATCTCGATCTCGTCGGCAGGACCTTCGCCACCGTTGCCGAATCCGGCGTTAACATTGCCGCTATTGCCCGCCGTCGTCAGCGCGCGACGCTGCCGCTGCCTCCGACGCTGCCGCTGACGCTGCCGCTGCCGTCAATGCTGCCGCTGCCACCGATGCTGCCGGTGGCGCTGCCGCCGATGCTG
>NZ_JBVVPX010000033.1:0-88579 GCF_055811375.1 Mesorhizobium sp. WSM4848 | reverse complement strand
GCCCCAGGCCGACACCATCATGCGCGGCGCGAACTGGCGGCCCTTCTCGAAGGCGCCACGCATCGACTTGCCGTCGAGGGCGATCTGCCCCGCGCCGCCGGGAGCGCTCGCGACATGGCGCATGAAGCCGGCGAAGGCCTCGGCGAACGCCGTAGGGACAAGCTTGCGAAACAGCGTCGAGAAGGTGTCGTGCGAGGGGATGCCATGCGCCAGAGTGAGCACATTTCGCAGCATCGCTTCCTTTTCCTGCCCAAAGCGCCAGATGTCGGAACAATTCTTGGCGCCGCACAGCATCGCGGCGAAGGCAATGGACAGTATCTCGCAAAAATCGTGTCGAGCGTTCTGGTCGCGCGGATCGAGATGACCGAACACAGCCTGGATCGTTTCCATCGAGAACTCCACAATTACGGAGTCATCCCAAGAATCCACAACCCGGCAAATGGCAAGCCATTTCCCATCTACTCAAATGCGATTCCCCTGCCCACAAGGGGGATCAGCAGCTTCGCCGTCCAGCTCTTTTTTTCAGCGTTAGAGGTTAGCGAAAGCAGGGATGACGGCCGATCTCCCCACTCGTGGGGGAGATGTCCGGCAGGACGGAGGGGGCGCTCGTTCTCGCGTTCACTCAGCCTGGGAAGACGCCAATGAACTACACGCGCTTGAGCGGCTTGCGCTGCTTGAAAAAATCCACCCAGGGATCGGCTTTCGCCAACTGATTTAGCGTCGTCTTGTCGCCGATCGGAAATGCGTTCGGCGCCAACCCGGCATCAATTTCCGTCCAGGTCGCCGGCATCGATACCGTAGCGCCTTTCTTGGCGCGCGACGAATAGGGCGCCACCGTGGTCGAGCCGCGGCCATTGCGCAGATAGTCGACGAAGATCTTGCCGGTACGCGCCTTCTTCGACAGCGTCGCTGTATACCGATCAGGGGCGCCCCGCTCGAGGGCACCGGCGAAATCATGGGCGAAGTCCTTCACCTTATTCCAATCCGCCGACGGTTTCAGCGGCACGACGACATGGTAGCCCTTGCCGCCCGACGTCTTGACGAAATTCGGCAACGACAGCGCATCGAGCCGGCCGTGAATTTCGAGCGCCGCCGCGCGCACTGCTTTCACGTCGACGCCTTCGTCGGGATCGAGATCGAAGATGATCTGGTCCGGCTTGTCCAGTTCGTCGACGGTGCAGCCCCAGATATGGATCTCGACCACGCCGAGTTGGACCAAGGCAGCGACACCGTCGAAATCGTGGATGAACAGGATCTCCTCGCCGTCGGTCGGATCCTTCATCCTGGCGATTTTTTCGTGCATGCCCGCGGAGGCATGCTTCTGAAAAAAGCGTTGGCCACCGACGCCGTCCGGCGCGCGCACCAGGCTGAGCGGCCGATTGACGACGAATTGGTGCATGCGCGGCCAGACCAAAGCGTAATGATCGAGCAGGCCCTGCTTCGATACTTTCTCCTGCGGCCACAGAACCTTGTCCGGATGAGAAAGCTTTACAACGGTGTCTGCCGCCGCGGCGGATTTGACAGGGGTGGATATCTGGCCATTGCCGCTGGCAGGCTTTGCCTTGCTGTCGACCTTGCCAGCGGGTGCTTTCGGCTTTTCCTGCACGACTTCCTCCGCCGGTTGCGCAATCCCTGGAACGAGCGTGGCGCATTGTAAGGTCGACGTCCAGGTACGGAAAGTGAGGCAAAGCCGGTTCGGCGTTGCCTCGATCGGGAGTCTACTCGGCGGCCTGAAGGTTGACCTTGGCTTCCGCAATCTCGGTGAGCTTGCGGTCGGTCGCTTGCTCTTCCTTGATGTTGTTGGCCAGGACATTGGCGCAGTCGGTGCGGCCAAGCTGCTTGGCCCAGGCGATCAACGTGCCGTAGCGGGTTATCTCGTAGTGCTCGACCGCCTGCGCGGATGCGATCAAAGCAGCGTCGAGAACGTCCTTGTCGTCGATGTCGCCGCTGACTTCATCGGCTTCCTCGAGAATGCCGTCGATGGCCGGACAGTTGACCGTCTTGGCCTTCACGCCATGCAGTTCGAACACCTTCTCGACCCGCTCGATATGACCTTTGGTCTGGCCGAGATGCTTTTCAAGGCCGGCTTTCAGCTGCGGATCGGTCGCCTTGTCGATCATCTTCGGCAGCGACTTCTCGATCTGCTTCTCGGCGTAATAGATGTCGCGCAGCGTGTGGACGAAGAGGTCGTCCAGCGTCTTGATGTCTTTCGAAAAGAAACCCATGGCTTTGCCTTTCCATTGCTGTGTTGGGGGTTCCGGCGGCGATTCCGCTCGGAAGCCGCTGGGCCGGGTTGATCCCGGCTCTCAGCGTCAACGTGCATCTATCGGACGGGTTCCTGGCTTTCCCGAGCGAGCACGGAAATTTCGCGGCACCGGCCAAAGTTGAAACACAAGCGCGTCGGAGCGACATCCAAACGAAACATATGTGATGCAAAAGTCACACTAACCGGAATGCCGACGAACTGCATGGAAAGACCCCGAATCAGCCGCATTCCAGCCACGAACCAAGGCCTTTTTGAGCAAAGATTAACATCGTGTTCACCGAGTATTCACGCCTCGACGCTATGATCCCACGTAATTCGGAAGGGACATCCGAAATCGGGACAGGGACAGGGAAAATGAACTTCTTGACGCGCCTCATCGGCTACGCTGCCGCCATCCGCGAATTCGTCGCGCCGACCTATCGGCCCGAGCGCTATTACATGCGCGGCCCAGGCCCCGCTTGCGCACGGCGAGGCCACACGCTCGGCATCAGCGCGCACTGATGACGACCATGGAAAGCCGTCACGACAGCCGGATCTGCAAGCCGGCCGCCGATCACCGCGCGACCACCTATCGCACGGAACGTCCTGGGCTCGCCGACAGGAGGTGGGCGACAACGCCAAGGGTCTGAGATTTTGGGGCTTTGATCTCGCCGCCGGCGAGCTTAGTGCCGTTTGACACCAAGTAGCCGGGACTCGCGTGATCGCCTAGTAACTGCGAGATCCCTTCCGCCGAGTTGGCCTCCGAGAATCTAGAGCGGGATTGCGGTCGTCTCCTTGGCGGTTCGAATCACAAATATGGTGTAATACCGCGCCACATTCGTCCGATCTCGGAACAGCCGCTCGCACAAACTGTCAAACTCGTCCATATCCATCAGGCGCAGCATAAGGACAGCGTCGGTCGAGCCGCTCACGGCGCATGTGTTGCTCGCCGTGGCGCTCCAGCTCGACCGTGACGATAGCCTTCATCGCCCTGCCGGCCTTGGCTGGATTAAGAAGCGCGACTACGCGGTCGATGACCCCGACTGACTTGAGCCGCCGAATGCGGCGCAAGCAGCTGGAGGGCGAAAGCCCGACCTCCGCCGCCAGGTCGGCATTGGTGCGCGAAGCGTCTTCTTGCAAAAGCTTGAGAAGCTTCCTGTCGATCCGGTCCATTCCGGTCCTCCGTCGTCGTCTACCGGTCTGCAATTTTATTGCACAAGTCCGCAAATTTTGACCACAAATGCGAACCGTCTCACGGTAGTCATTTGGCGTCAATCACGGAGAGATCGCCATGGCAGTGCAGGCCGCCCTCTATCGAAAGACGCTGGAAACGCTTGAAATCTATTGGGAATTGGTCCGCATCATCGGTCCGGTCACGATAGTCACACAGATCCTGCAGGATCTTGGCGTCATCCGGGCGATCTCTCCGTTCTTCGCGCCTCTGATGACGCTGGTTGGACTGCCGCCCGAGCTCGCTCTTGCCTGGCTGACAGGATTGCTGGTGGGAATTTGGGGCGCGGTGGTGACCGTGTTCACTCTGGCCCCGGTTTCGACGTTGAGCACTGCCGACATGACCGTTCTTTCAACCCTTTTGCTATTTGCGCATGCCATTCCGATTGAGCAACGCATCATTCAGAAGGTTGGGCCAAGCTTCTTGGTCACTGCGGCGCTTCGCATTGGCGGCGGACTGATCCTTGCCATGCTCCTGCACCAGATATTCGCAGCAACCGGATGGCTATCCGAGTCGCTGAAGCCGGCGTGGATACCAATGGGCGAAGGCGCTGATTGGAGCAGTTTTTTTCTAGGCATGCTCAAAACCCTGGCAACTATGCTCGTCATTCTCCTCGCACTAAGCTGGTTGATCGAGCTACTCAAGATGTCGGGCATCCTCGGTTGGCTGAACAAGGGGCTTGCGCCGCTCTTTCGTCTTGCCGGCATCCAGTCACAGGCGGTGCCGTTCACTGCGGTCGGTCTGCTTCTTGGAATTTCCTATGGCGCGGGACTGCTGATCCGCGAGGCGCGCACGACCAGCGTAGAGCCGCGCCAGATCTTCCTCGCTTGCGTGTTCATGGGCTTTGCCCACAGTCTCATAGAGGACACGCTGGTTGTCATCGCTCTGGGTGCAGACTTCACCAGTGTATTTTTCGTTCGCCTGATCTTTGCCGTGCTCGCAACCGCGTTGATCGCCCGGGCAATCAGTTCGGCTTCCGATATTCTGTTTTTCAAAGCATTCTTCCGCAACGAAGAGCGTCGGCTTGCTCAGTCGGAATCCGGTTTTGGCGGCTAACGATAGAGCGTCTTCGGCCCGCCGATGTGGCGGTGCCCGGCACTCGACATCCGACAAGGCCCTGGAGGATGAGGTCCCGCACCCGCTTGCCGCTCGTCCGCTGCCGCGGCTGGCTCTAACCTTTGCACGGCTCCAGCACCGTCGTGTCGCCTGCCG
This sequence comes from Mesorhizobium sp. WSM4848, assembly GCF_055811375.1. Taxonomy (NCBI): domain Bacteria; kingdom Pseudomonadati; phylum Pseudomonadota; class Alphaproteobacteria; order Hyphomicrobiales; family Phyllobacteriaceae; genus Mesorhizobium; species Mesorhizobium sp. WSM4848. The sequence goes on along the minus strand of NZ_JBVVPX010000033.1, from coordinate 83,891 downwards.
CCTTGCCCAGTTCGCGGCAGCCCTGAGCCGCGCACAGCGTCCAGCCTTCACCCGTCGCGCCGGAGGCCGCGAGCACAAGGCGCCGCTGCGGCGCCATCTTGGGTTTATAGGCCCACCAGCCGTCCCGCAGGACCGAGCCTTCCGGCGGTTCCATGCCGGCGCCCGAGCCCTTGATCCGCGCCTCGGCGATCTCCAAGCCGGAAGGCGTCACCTTCCAGTCCTCCTGCCAATGCGTCTTTTCCACCGAATGCGTCCAGGCGAGCGTGAAGGCGGCCACCGTGAGCGTCACGGTCTTGCCAGCGGCGAGGATACAGAGACTCATGCGGTGCCGGTGGCCTGCCGCGCACGCCAGCAGTGCCAGCCGATCCAGGCGACAGAGAGTGCCCAGCCGGCTTCGTCGGTGACAGGCAGTGCGGCAACCAGCAGCACGCCGGCGGCGAAGGCGACGAGACGTTCCCACCAAGCCATGCGCCGGGCCAGGAACCCGACGGCGGCGGCGCCCCACAGGGCAATGCCCATGCAGGCCTTGGCAACGATATAGGCGACCTCGACGGGATAACCGAACTGGGCGGCGATCGGACCGGGGTCCTGCAGCATCAGCGCCGGGGTGTAGACCGCCATGAACGGCACGACGAAGCCGGCGACGGCAAGCTTGGTGGCCTGGATGCCGATCTTGAGGCCGCTTTCCTTGGCCATCGGCGCGGCGGCGAAGGCGGCCAGCGCCACCGGCGGAGTGAGGTCGGCCATGATGCCGAAATAGAAGACGAACATATGGCTGACCACCAGCGGCACGCCGAGTGACAGCAGTGCCGGCCCGGCCAGCGACGAGGTGATGATGTAGTTGGGGATCGTCGGTATGCCCATGCCGAGCACCAGGCAGGTGAGCATCGTCAGCACCAGCGACAGGAACAGATTGTTCTCGCCGATGGAGATGATCCAGCCGATGAAGGTGGAGGCGATGCCGGTGAGCGTCAAGGTGCCGATGACGATGCCGACGATGGCGCAGGCGATGCCGACCGGCAGCGCGTTCTTTGCTCCCTCGGCTAGCGAATCAATGCATATCTGCAGCGTCTCGCGTCCGCCCCTGAAGGTGACGCAGGCGATGACGAGCCCGGCGATGACAAAACTGAGGATGTTGACGCCGAACCTCATGAAAGAGGCGGCGGCAAGCCCCAGCGCCAGCCAAAAGACGATGCGGAAGGCAAGCGGCCCGATCAAAGCCGCCAGCGGCGTGCCGAGGATGAGCACGATGGTCAGCGCCAACCCCATGGTGCCGGCGAAGATCGGCGTATAGCCGGCAAACAGCAGATAGATAAGCGCGGCCAGCGGCAGCACCAGCGGCCAATGTCTTCTCACCGCGTCCCACGGATTGGGGAGGTCCGCCTTGGCCATGCCCTGCAGGCCGGCCTTGCCGGCTTCCAGGTACACCTGCCAGAAGCAGGCGCCGAAATAAAGCAGCGCCGGGATGATCGCTGCCTTGACCACCTCGGCATAGGGGATGTTCAGCGTCTCGGCCATGATGAAGGCGACCGCGCCCATCACCGGCGGCATGATCTGGCCGCCCATCGAAGAGGTCGCCTCGACCGCGCCGGCGAAAGCCGAACGGAAGCCGAAGCGCTTCATCAGCGGAATGGTGAACTGGCCGCTGGCCACCACATTGGCGACGCCGGAGCCGGAAATGGTGCCCATCAGCGCCGAGGACAGTACGCAGACCTGGGCCGGGCCGCCGCGCCACGTGCCGACCAGGCCAAGCGCGAAATCGTTGAACAGTGCGATCATGCCGGCGCGTTCGAGAAAGGCAGCGAAGACGACGAAGATGAAGATATAGGCGGCCGAGACGTAGACCGGCGTGCCGTAGATGCCTTCGGTGCCAAAGGCGAAGGTGTCGATGAGCTGTGCGAAATCATAGCCGCGATGGATGAAGGGCGGCGGCAGGTGATTGCCGAAGAAAGCGTAGGCGAGAAAGATCAAGGCGATCAGGGCAAGCGGCAGCCCCATCAGCCGCCGCGCGGCCTCGAAGACCAGCACGACCAGCACCGTGCCGACGATCAGGTCCGGCGTGGTGAGGAAGCCGGAGCGCCGGATGAGATCGACATAGAACACCCAATTGTAGAGGCCGGTGGCAAAGCCGAGCAGGCCGAGCGTCCAGAATGCTGCTTTTGCCGGTGTGCTTGTGGCGCGCAGGTTGGCGATCAGGCCGAAGCCGAGCAGCAGCAAGAAGCCGACATGCATGGCGCGCACCACCTGGCTCGGCAGGCTGCCATAGGCGGCTATGTAGATCTGGAAGACGGAGAAGGCGATGGCGATGAGAAAGGCCGCCTTGCCGGCGATGCCGTCGCCGAAACCCGGCGGCAGGCCTTCGACCGGGGCTTCGGCGGTGGGGGAAAGAACGGTCGGCGTTTCGGGACGGGCGTCGGTCATTGGCGGGTTCCTGGCGGGGCCTCTCCCCTCGAGGGGAGGGTGGACAGCCGCCGAAGGCGGATGGACGGGTGGGGTAACCTCAACTGCCTCGACTTTTGCCGGAGCGATGGAACGCGTCGCCGAGGACCCCCTCCCGCCCCTAGCGGGCCACCCTCCCCTCAAGGGGGAGGGAGCGGCCCTATTTCACCAATCCCTTTTCCTTGTAATACCGCTCGGCGCCGGGATGCAGCGGCACCGGCATGCCGTCGAGCGCCTTGGCCATGTCGATCGCCTTGGCGGCGGCGTGGGCAGCAGTGAGCTGGTCGAGACTTTCGAACAGCAGCTTGGTCATCTGATAGCCGGTCTCGTCGGAGACGTCGGCGTGGGTGATGAGGAAATTGCCGACGGCGGCCGTCGCGACGTCCTCGGTTTGGCCCTCATAGGTGCCCTTGGGAATGGTCACCGAAAGATAGGGCGAGCCGATCTTGGCGACGTCCTGCGCCGGTACGGCGACGACGTTGATCGGCACCGACGTGGCGAGATCGCGGATCGAGGCGACCCCGAGGCCGGCCGATTGCAGCGTGGCGTCAAGCTGGCGGTTCTTGATCAGCTCGACCGATTCGGCGAAGGGCAGATACTCGACCCGTCCGAGATCCTCGTATTTCAGCCCGGCGGCGGCGAAGATGGCGCGGGCGTTGAGCTCGGTGCCGGAGGCCGGCGCGCCGACCGACAGGCTCTTGCCCTTGAGGTCGGCAAGCGTCTTGATGCCGGACTCCTTGCTGGCAACGATTTGGATATAGTTGGGATAGATGGCGGCGATGCCGCGCAGCTTGTCGAGCTTGCCGGGGAAGCCGGCTTCGGTGTTGCCCTCGGCGGCCAGTTTGACGGCATCGCCGAGCGCGAAGGCGATCTCGCCCTTGCCCTGCTGCAACAAATTGAGGTTCTCGACCGAGGCCTTCGTCGCCTGCACCTGGGTGCGGGCGCCCTCAATGCCCTTGCCGTAGATTTCCGACAGTGCGACGCCGAGCGGATAATAGACGCCCGAGGTGCCGCCGGTCAGCACGTTGATGAATTCCTGCGCCTTGGCCGACACCGCGCCAAGCCCCAGCGACAGGGCCAGCGCGCCGGCAGCAATAAACTTCGTCCTGAAATTGTGCATCTGATTTCCTCCCTGAAATATCAAAGGCCGTACCGCCCTCGCCAAGCACGAACCGACGCAAGTTTAGACAGCGGGCGGGAAATGCCAACCCGCAATAATATCCATTAGACGAACGGCTGAGTGATGCCGCAACGCATGGCCGCTTGCGCGATGTGCGATCGGAGCCGAAAGATTTTCGCTGAGCCTGTCGAAATCGCGCGAGGCCGCGCGACATGCGTTCGGCTCGCAACGATGCGGCCTTCGAAAATGGAGAAGACCATGCGATACATGCTTTTGATCTACGTGAACGAAGCCGCGATGGCGGCCGCTCCGACAGAGAAGACCTACGAGATCAGCGCAGCCTATGGCGCCTATACCGAGGCGTTAAAGAAGTCCGGCTCCTGGTTGGCCGGCGACCGGCTGAAGCCGACCCAGGCCGCGACCTCGGTGCGGATGGCCAACGGCAAGACCAACGTGCTCGACGGTCCCTATGCCGATACCAAGGAGCAGCTCGCCGGTTTCTACATGATCGAGGCGGAGGACGCCGACGCGGCTATTGCCTGGGCGGCGCGATGCCCAGCTGCCAGCACCGGCACGGTCGAGGTGCGGCCGATCTGGGAACAAACCATGTGATGACGAATGACCTGGAGGTCGCCCGGGCGGCGGCGGAAGCGGCCGCCCGGCAAAGCTACGGCAAGCTCGTCGCCTTCCTCGCCGCCCGTACGCGCGACGTGGCCGGCGCCGAGGACGCGCTGGCCGACGCCTTTGCGGCGGCGCTGGAGCGTTGGCCGCAAACCGGCGTGCCGCAGAAGCCGGAAGCCTGGCTGCTGGCGGTGGCGCGCAGACGCCGCGTCGACGCGATCCGGCGGCGACTGACCAGCGAGGCGAGCCGCGACCATCTCAGGCTGATCGCCGAGGAGATGGAGGCCCGCATGATCGATGAAGACCTGCCCGATGAGCGGCTGCGGCTGATGTTTGCCTGTGCCCATCCGGCGATCGAGGCTGGCGTGCGCGCGCCGCTGATCCTGCAGTCCGTTCTGGGCTTCGACGCAGCGACGATCGCCTCGGCCTTCCTGGTGTCACCGGCAACGATGGGCCAGCGCCTGGTGCGCGCCAAAAGCCGCATCCGCGAGACCGGCATTCCGTTCCGGGTGCCTGAAAGAATCGAGCTCGGCGAGCGGCTGGATGCGGTGCTGGAAGCGATCTACGCCGCGTTCGCCGAAGGCTGGTCCGACCCGGCCGGCACCGAAACCCGCCGCCGCAATCTCGCGACCGAAGGGATCTGGCTCGGCCGGCTGGTAGCCTCGCTGATGCCGGATGAGCCGGAAGCGCTTGGCCTGCTGGCCCTGATGCTGTTTGCCGAGGCGCGGCGTGCGGCGCGGCGCAACGCCGCCGGAGACTATGTGCCTTTAGCCGAGCAGGAGCTTGGGCTGTGGGACGGTGCCTTGATTGACGAAGCGGAGACATTGCTGAAGCACGCCGCGGCCAAGGGCGTCGTCGGCCGCTATCAACTCGAGGCAGCCGTGCAATCCGCCCATACGACAAGGCGGCTGACCGGCCGGACCGACTGGGCCGCGATCAAACAGCTCTATGATGCGCTGTCGGTGATTGCCGGCTCGCCTGTGGTCTCGATCAACCGCGCGGTGACCATTGCCGAGGTCGATGGCGCCACGGCGGGATTGAGTGCACTTGATGAGCTTGGCGACGACAAACGGCTGCATGATTATCAGCCTTATTGGGCCGCCCGCGCGGGCCTTCTGGCCAGGCTCGGCAAAACTCGGGAGGCTACTGAGGCCTATGACCGGGCGATCGGCCTCGAACGCGATCCGGCCGTGCGCCGGTACCTGCAGGACCGACGGGCGGGGCTCGGCGAAAGGACGGCGAAGACCTAGCCCGCGCAATCCCACCAGGCCAGTGGTTCGTGCCGCAGAGACGATGCAGAACTTTGTTGATGCCGGCGGGACAGCGCCCCCCTCTGTCCTACCGGACATCTCCCCCATTTGGGGGGAGATCGGCCCTCATTCAGGCTTTCGCCAATCACCAACGTCGCAGAAACGAGCGGCGCGCTGAAGCTGCTAATCTCCCCCAACTGGGGGAGATGCCCGGCAGGGCAGAGGGGGCGCGAAGGATCGCTACCGTGTCGAGGCCCTAAGCCCCCAGCCCTTCGAACAGGATCGTCGACAGATAGCGTTCGGCGAAGGACGGAATAACGACCACCAGGTTCTTGCCCTCGTTCTCCGGCCGCGAGCCGACGACGATCGCCGCCTGCAGGGCAGCGCCCGACGAGATGCCGACCGGCACGCCTTCGAGGCGGGCGACGAGCCGCGCATTGGCGACCGAATCCTCGTTGGAGACCTTGACGATCTCGTCATAGATGGTCGTGTCGAGGATCTTCGGCGCGAAGCCGGCGCCGATGCCCTGGATCTTGTGCGGGCCGGGCTGGCCGCCCGACAGCACCGGCGAGGCTTCCGGCTCGACGGCGACGACATGCACGGAGGGCTTGCGCTGCTTCAGCACCTGGCCGACGCCGGTGATGGTGCCGCCGGTGCCGATGCCGGCGACGAAAATGTCGACTTCGCCATGAGTGTCGTTCCAGATTTCCTCGGCAGTGGTGCGGCGGTGAATTTCCGGATTGGCGGGATTTTCGAACTGCTGCGGAATGATGGCGTCGGGCAGCGTCGCGGCCAACTCGTCGGCCTTGGCGATGGCGCCTTTCATGCCTTTCGGCCCTTCGGTCAGTACCAGCTCGGCGCCGAGCAGCGCCAACATCTTGCGGCGTTCGACCGACATGGTTTCCGGCATGGTCAGGATCAGCTTGTAGCCCTTGGCGGCGGCGGCAAAGGCGAGCGCGATGCCGGTGTTGCCCGAGGTTGGCTCGATCAGCGTGGTCCTGCCACGCGCAATCCTGCCCGATGCCTCCAGCGCCTCGATCATCGAGACGCCGATGCGATCCTTGACCGAGCCGATCGGGTTGAAGAATTCGAGCTTGGCCAGCAGATTGGCAACGATGCCCTTTTCATTGGCGAACTTGTCGAGCCGCACCAGCGGCGTGTCGCCGATCGTCTCGGTGATCGAATTGTAGATGCGGCCGCGGCCGGGCAAGTGCGCGGTGGTGGCGGGCTTGTTCATTGGTTTCGCTCCCGAGAGGTCAGATGGGCAAGAGTCAGGCAATTAAGTGAGTCAGGCAACCAGCTCTCGACCAGGCAGGATAAAGCCTTCGGCCGCGCAAGCTAGTCTGCCGTTTGAAAATATCCGACGGGTCGCATGCTGAATACATCCTCGCCCGTAGGTGACGCGCCAGATCCAACCGCTGCCGTCCTCGGCGATGGCCAGCGCCGTCCTTTGGCCACCGCAGCGCCGGCCGGTCGGCCCCAGGCCGCGTCGCCGGAGACGACGAAGCCGTTATGAAATCCCAATGTTCGCCGGTCGGCTTGCCGTCCTTGAACCTTTCGGGCTCAGTTTCCGGCGGCGTAGAAATCGTCGTCGAGGCGCTTTTCCAGCGCGACGAGATCGGCCGGCAGCGGCAGGCCCATGGCGCGCATCTCCCCCAGCTTTTCGCGCAACTGCTCCTGCACTTCATGCTGATCCTCGGGCTGGTTGATCATCTGCTCGAGCAACAGGCTGATCTGAGCCTTGAATGATTCCAGCGCCATTTTTTTCTCCTTGAGGTTTCCCTTAAACGTGTCGCGTTGGAAGGGTATCCGTGCGACGCGCTTCGGTTTTTTGGGCGACATGCATTATCGCAGCATGCGGGAAATAAGCTGCGCGGTATAGTCGACCATCGGCACGATGCGTGCATAGTTCAGCCGGGTCGGGCCGATGACGCCGAGCGCGCCGATAACGCGGGCGTCCTTGTCGCGATAGGGCGCCACGACCAGCGACGACCCCGACAGCGAAAACAGCTTGTTTTCCGAGCCGATGAAAATGCGCACGCCGGAGCCCTCCTCGGCGAGGTCGAGAAGCTGGATCAGCCCGTCCTGCGTCTCCAGATCCTCGAACAAATGCCGCAGCAATTCTATGTCGGCCTGGGCGGTGACATTTTCCAGCAGATTGGCGCGGCCGCGCACGATGAGACGCGCCGGCAAGCCGCTCTCGGCGCCTGCCCAGACCGCAAGGCCCTTCTCGACCAAATCCTGCGACAGCGTGTCGAGGGCGGCCTTGGTCTCTTCCTTGATGCGGGCGATCTCGACCCGCGCCTCGGCCAGCGTGCGACCACGGATATGGGCGTTGAGGAAATTCGAGGCTTCGTGCAGTTGCGAGACGGTGATGCCGGCGGGCAGGTCGACGACGCGGTTTTCGACGTCGCCGTTCTGCGACACAAGAACGGCCAGCGCCTTGTTCGGCTCGAGCTGGATGAATTCGATATGCTTGAGCGCCACCTCGTTCTTGGCGGCAAGCACGAGGCCGGCGCCGCGCGACATGCCGGACAGCATCTGGCTGGCCTCGGTGAGCATCTGCTCCAGCGTCGCACCAGAGCCGGAGGCGCGCACCTGCGCCTCGATGGTGCGGCGCTCCTCGTCGGAGAGGTCGCCAAGTTCCATGAAGGCATCGACGAAGAAGCGCAGGCCGGCCTGGGTCGGCAATCGGCCGGCCGAGATATGCGGCGCGTAGATCAGGCCGAGATGCTCGAGATCGCTCATCACATTGCGGATGGTGGCCGGCGACAGCGAAGACGGCAGGATACGCGACAGGCTGCGGGAGCCGACCGGCCCGCCGTCCTTCAGATAGGAATCGACAATGCGCCGAAAGATGTCGCGCGAGCGCATGTCGAGTGATTGAAGGGCGGGCGATTGGAGCGCTGCCGCCGACTGGGAACTGGGATCGACTGCCTTGGTCATTTCGAGCCAAATACCTCCGGCCCAAAGATATAGACTTCGGCCGCGCCCGCGCAACTGGTCCATTTTCCTTTGCGCCTCTCGTCGCGTGCGGCTACAAGCCGGCCACGAATCCTAAAACGACAAGAAAGAAGCCTGAATGCGCCCTTCCAAACGCCAATTCGACGAAATGCGCGCCATCTCCTTCGAGCGCGGCGTCTCCAAGCACGCGGAAGGCTCGTGCCTGGTGAAGTTCGGCGACACCCACGTGCTGTGCACCGCCAGCCTCGAGGAAAAGGTGCCGGGCTGGATGCGCAATTCCGGCAAGGGCTGGGTGACGGCGGAATACGGCATGCTGCCGCGCTCGACCGGCGAGCGCATGCGCCGCGAGGCTTCGGCTGGCAAGCAAGGCGGCCGCACACTGGAAATCCAGAGGCTGATCGGCCGTTCGCTGCGCGCAGTGGTCGATCTCCAGGCGCTGGGTGAGCAGCAGATCACCGTCGACTGCGACGTGATCCAGGCCGATGGCGGCACGCGCACCGCCTCGATCACCGGCGGCTGGGTGGCGCTTTACGACTGCCTGCGCTGGATGGAAGCCCGGCAGATGGCCAGTGTCGCCAAGGTGCTGAAGGACCATGTCGCGGCTATCTCCTGCGGCATCCACGACGGCCAACCGGTTATCGACCTCGACTATCTCGAGGATTCATCGGCCGGCACCGACGCCAATTTCGTCATGACCGGCAAGGGCGGCATCGTCGAGATACAAGGCACGGCCGAGGGCGAGCCTTTCTCGGAAGAGCAATTTGCGGCGCTGATGGAATTGGCCAAGAAAGGTATTACGCGACTGGTCAGCCTGCAGCAGATGGCCGTGGCGTAGCTTTTGGCTGAATCGATGAGGCTAGCGATCCTTCACACACCCCTCTGGCCTGCCGGCCATCTCCCCCTCAAGGGGGGAGATCGGGTATCCAATCGGCTTTCGCCAACTGTCGGCGGCGTGGGATGTGCGGAAGCGCTGAAGCTGCCAATCTCCCCCCTTGAGGGGGAGATGGCCGGCAGGCCAGAGGGGGGTGCTTCGTGACCCCCTCCGCTATCCTTGAGTCAGCGCTATACGTCACGGACCTCGCTGCCGCGGAAAAATTCTACACCGATGTGCTCGGGCTCGATCTGCTGGGCAAGGTCGACGGCAGGCATCTTTTCTTCCGTTGCGGGGACGGCGTGCTGCTCATCTTCAACGCCGAGGCGACCAAGGTGCCGCCGGCGCCCGATGCCAAGCTGAAAGTGCCGCCGCACGGCACGGTCGGCGACGGCCATCTCTGCTTTGCGGCGAGCGCGGGCGAGATCGTGCGCTGGAGAGCGCATCTTGAGCGGAAGAAAATCGCCATCGAAAGCGAGTTCGAATGGCCGCAGGGTGGCCGCTCGATCTATATTCGCGACCCCTCCGGCAATTCGATCGAATTCGCCGAACCAAGAATCTGGGGCATCTGATGCATTCGCTTGATGGACATGAGATCGTTGTCGCCAGCCACAATGCCGGCAAATTGCGCGAATTCGCCGATCTGATGGCGCCGTTCGGCATAGAAGCGAAGTCGGCCAAGGAATATGGCCTGCCGGAGCCGGACGAGACCGGCACCACCTTCGAGGAGAACGCCTATATCAAGGCTTTTGCCGCCGCCAAGGCGACAGGCCTGCCGGCATTGTCGGACGATTCCGGCCTCTGTGTCGATGCGCTGGGCGGAGCGCCCGGCGTCTACACCGCCAACTGGGCCGACGCGCCGGACGGGTCCCGCGATTTCGGCATGGCGATGCAGCGAGCCGAAGTGGCGTTGCAGGAAGTCGGCGCGGTCGCGCCTGCGCAGCGCAAGGGTCGCTTCGTCGCCGTCATCTGCCTGGCCTTTCCCGACGGCGCGGCCGAATATTTCCGTGGCGAAGTCCAGGGCACGCTGGTATGGCCGCCGCGCGGCGAACTCGGCTTCGGCTACGACCCGGTGTTCGTGCCGGACGGTTTCCAAAAGACCTTCGGCGAGATGACCGCTGAGGAGAAACATGGTTGGAAGCCCGGCCAGCCGACGGCATTGTCGCATCGGGCTCGCGCGTTCCAGAAATTCGCGCAGGCCAGACTGGATTTGGCGCGATCGGCGGTGAAATGACCATGCTGCTCGACCGCAGCCCCGGTTTCGGCGTCTACGTTCACTGGCCGTTCTGCGCGGCCAAGTGCCCGTATTGCGACTTCAACAGCCATGTCCGCCACCAGCCGGTCGACCAGGAGCGTTTTGCGCGCGCCTTCGAGACCGAGCTTGCGACAATGCGCAACCGCACCGGACCGCGCGAGGTGACCAGCATTTTTCTCGGCGGCGGCACGCCATCGCTGATGAAGCCGCAAACCGTGGCGACGGTGCTGGACGCGGTGGCGAAGAACTGGACGGTGCCCGCCGGCATCGAGGTGACGCTGGAAGCCAACCCGTCTTCGGTCGAGGCCGAGCGCTTTCGCGGCTACCGGGCGGCAGGCGTAAACCGGGTGTCGCTCGGCGTGCAGGCGCTGAACGACAAGGATCTGCGCTTTCTCGGGCGGCTGCACAATGTCGATGAAGCGCTGCATGCGATTGGCCTGGCGCGTGAGATTTTCCCGCGGCTGTCGTTCGACCTGATCTACGCACGGCCCGGCCAGACACCGGAAGCGTGGCAGGCGGAGCTCGAGCAGGCGATCGGCCACGCCGCCGACCACCTGTCGCTCTACCAGCTGACCATCGAGGAAGGCACGCCGTTCCACGCGCTGCATGCGGCCAGGAAATTCGCAATTCCCGACAATGACCATGCCGCCGATCTCTATGCGCTGACGCAGGAGATCACCACCGCGCATGGGCTGCCGGCCTACGAGATTTCCAACCACGCCAGATCAGGCGCCGAAAGCCGGCACAATCTCACCTATTGGCGCTATGGCGAATATGTCGGCGTCGGTCCCGGCGCGCATGGCCGCTTCGTCGAAAACGGCCGTCGTGTGGTGACGATCGCCGAACGAATGCCGGAAACCTGGGCCAATCTGGTCGAGGCCAAGGGCCATGGCGTCACCGGCGGCGAGATCCTGACGCGCTCGGAAGAGGCCGACGAGTTCCTCTTGATGGGGCTGAGGCTGGCCGAGGGCATCGACCTCTCCCGCTACGAAGCGTTTTCCGGCCGTGGCCTGTCGACGGCGCGGCTGTCGATGCTGCAGGGCGAGGGGCTGGTGGCGCCGATCGGCAATGCCCGCCTGCGCGCCACGCCGGCCGGCATGATCGTGCTCGACGCGGTGGTGGCGGATCTGGCGCGGTAAAGCAGGCCAGGAGCTGAACTGTCACAGACAATTTATCGGCTCACGCAAGGATGCTGGAAATTCGGCTTGCTTGGTCGAAAGGCCATCCCACCGCATCCAATATGGGCCTGCCAACCGATAGTGACTTGCAAGCGCGGGCCTGACTGGTCAAGCTTCGGTCGGGTGCCGCTAATCTGCGGCTGAAGCACAGCACGGGGCTAAAATGCGCCTCTTCAACATCGCGCTTGCTGTGATTGCTCTGATCGGCGGGCTGGAGGTGGCGTCGGCTGAAAAACGCGTTGCGCTGGTGATCGGCAATTCGAACTATCAACGGGTCGCTAGACTTCCCAATCCGAACAATGACGCTGCTGACATGGCGACCTTGCTCTCAAAGGTAGGGTTCAAAGTATCTCGCAAGATAGACTTGAACCATACCGCGTTCAGGAAAGCTCTGCAGGAGTTCGGTCGCGAGGCGGAAGGTGCTGATTTCGCAATAATTTTCTTCGCGGGACATGGGGTTGAGGTTGAGAATAGAAATTTTCTCGTTCCTACAGATGTCAGCCTGAGCGCTGATTCCGACGTGGAGTTTGAGGCAATCCCGCTGGACTTGGTCATGAACGCGTTGTCCCGTGTCTCCGGCGTGCGGGTGGTTCTACTTGATGCTTGTCGGGACAACCCTTTTATCGCGGCCATGCGAAGATCAAATGCAACGCGTTCCATTGGCAGAGGCCTGGCTGCGATTGAACCGGCAGCCGGAACCTTGGTCGGGTACGCTGCGAAGGAAGGTACAACCGCATTCGATGGAGAGGGACGGAACAGTCCCTACACTGCAGGGCTGTTGGCGCATTTGGGTGAACCCGGGGTAGACATCCAATTCGTGTTCCGCAAGGTTCGCGACACTGTTCTGGCCGCGACAGGCGGCAAGCAGGAACCATTCACGTATGGATCGCTGCCTGGCAGGGAAATTTTCATTGCCCCTCCTCGTGGCGCAACGGCAGTCTCGCCAGCCAACAACAGCAGCCGAGATGCGAGCCTAACGGAAATCGAGTTGTGGACCTCAATCCGCGGCTCCAAAAGCAGCGGAGCGTTAAAGGATTATCTTCAACTGTACCCGGACGGCCTGTTTGTGGCTCTCGCCAGACTCCAAATTCAACAGTTGGAGAATGCGGATCATCAATCGGACGCCAGCCAGGAAGATGCCCCTAACGAGCTGGCGAAGCGGATACAGCGCGAGCTTGACCGCGTTGGGTGTAATCCGGGAAACCCAGACGGCATCTGGGGTGGAAGAACCCGGGAGGCGTTGCGCCGTTTCGCTCGCTACTCCGGCGCTGAGGTCGACATGGCGAAACCGACAACAATTGCTTTGAAGAAATTGGAAGGAAGCACAGCTCGCGTGTGTCCGGTGGTTGCCCGGCCGAATTCGATAGAAGAACCCCACCATGCGAATAACCCGAACACCCGGCCACGACCGACAACGGAACAGAAGCGTGCCGCCGCTTCTCCGAGCGCGAGCAGGCCAGCTCGCGTCTGCAGGGCAGAAACCCGCGATGAGTGCAGGGTCAGAGCGCGGGCCGCCGGGGCTCGCCGGGGCAGCGGCTTCTGCCGCGATCCAATTACAATTTGCGAGTGACTTGCCTCGGCAGAAATTGCCGATCTGGCGTCGCTCAGCGGCCACGTGCCCTTTTGAAGCCGGCGAGAACCGGCAAGCGGCAGCCGAGAGCTATGCTGGCTACTGCTGGCGCGCCTAGTTCAGGCTGAATACCTCGACCATCTCGGCGCGCCCTTTGACCTCGTGATAGCCGCAGGACTTGAAATATTGCCTACCTTCAGGCCAGTGCTCGACGAATTGGGCGCTGACCAACAGTGGCTTGTCCAGTTTTCGCGTCAATCCCTCAATACGAAAGGCCAAATTCACGGCATCGCCCAGCGCGGTGTTGATACCTTTGCCCATAGCGCCGATAGCAACTTCACCCACATGAAGGCCAATGCGGCAGTCGAGTACGATGTCTTGTTGTTCCCTGACCAGTACTCGGGTTGGCGACGTAGCCGCGTCTTCCGCAGCGCGGAGCGCCTGGGCAGCCTGAACCGCAGAGACACAGACATCCGCTGCCGTCCCGTGCCAATAAGCAAATACACAATCACCGATGAATTTGTCGATCGAGGCACCGTAGTGCTTCAAAATCATATTGCAGTCCATATACCACTCGGCCAAGAGGGCCGCCACCTGTTCCGGGGATAGCCTTGCGCTAATTCCGGTAAACTCCTTCAAATCAGCAACGAACAGGGTGGCCGGCCGGCTCTTAGGGGCTGCCGGGTTGCCCCATTGAGTTTTTGTGTTCGCCACTTGCGACTCTAGATCGGGCGCAGTCGTGCCCTGGTCGAAAAGAAAAATCGATTTGCCGAACTGGACGCGATCGCCGGTGTGCAGCACACGCGCGGTTGTGAGCGCCACGTCATTCACATAACTGCCATTTGCACTGCCGACATCAACAACCCAGTAGTTCGCGCCGTCGCGCCGGATTGTTGCATGCTGGCGCGAAACTTCCCCGTCTTCCAAGCGTATGGTGGCATGTTCGCCACGACCAATCAGGTTGAAATCTCCTAGCCTATAGGCCTCTCTGTTGCTCAGTGCGGTTAAAGTTGCCGACATGATCGTCTCCCGTACGCTCAAGCGCGCACGCAGGTCCAATATTAGCACGTTACGAACAGAGGCTGGCGGCCCATCATACAAAAGGCTTAGCGAGCGGAATTGCGGCCCGAGTTACATGGGGAGCGCCGCGCTTTAGAGGCAAGTGTCTCGGCCAATCGCGAAGGTCGCGGTAGTCAGGCGTCGTGGTTGGTGCGGCGCTTGGCGTGGTCTTTCTCGGCGTCCGTCTCACCGTCGCGAGCCGGCTTGGCCTCACCCTTGTCGCGGCGGGCGCGGTATCGATCGCTTGTCGGATGTGGGGGCGCTCCAATGCGGGAGCTTTTGGTTTCAAGGCGGGTGATGAAAATGTCGAAGCGATTGGGCATCGTCTGGTCAGTGCTCCATCGTGCTGCCGGTGCCGGTCGAGGGCTCGATCTCAAGCTTGGTTGCCTTTGACGGACGACGCTTTCGCGGCTTTTTAGCCAAGCCGGCGCCGGCTTTGGCAGGCTGGCCCTTGTCCTTTCGCACGGCAAAGCGCTTGCGGCCTGCATAGTAGGGTTCGAAAACGTCCTGTATCTTGAGGCTGTCCATCCTGCTCCTCCCGAGATCAGGCATAAATCCGCCGGGCACGGTTTCGTTCCGTAGTGTGGCAAAGGCATGACAGCCGCGTCACTTCGGCATGGGTTTTGCAACCCGGCGTGAGCCGTGCCAAACAGGGCCGAATGCATTCAAGGTCAGAGCCTGACGGGGGACACCGGTGACCGGCGAGTCGGCAAAACGCAGCTATGTGATCGGCCAGACCGAGATATCGGCCCGGCCGCTCGAGCCGGCGCTCTACCTGGTGGCGACGCCGATCGGCAATCTCGCCGACATCACATTACGCGCGCTTGAAACGCTCGCCGCCGCCGACATCATCGCCTGCGAGGACACGCGTGTCAGTCGCGTGCTGCTCGACCGCTATGGCATCCGCCGCCGCACGTCAGCCTATCACGAGCACAACGCCGGCGAGGCCGGTCCAAAACTGATCGCAGCCTTGCTGGCCGGGCAGAGTGTGGCGCTGATCTCGGACGCCGGCACGCCGCTGATCTCCGATCCCGGCTACCGACTGGTCGGCGATGCGCTCGACCAGGGCATTCGCGTCGTGCCGATCCCCGGCCCGTCGGCGCCACTCGCGGCGCTGACGGCATCCGGCCTGCCCTCCGACGCCTTCCTGTTCGCCGGCTTCCTGCCGGTGAAGACCGGCCAGCGGTTGACGCGGCTGGAAGCGCTTAAGACCGTGCCGGCGACGCTGATCTTCTTCGAATCGCCGCGCCGGCTGGCCGAGACGCTCGGTGCCATGGTCGAGGCGCTGGGTGGCACCCGCAAGGCCGCGATCGGCCGCGAGTTGACCAAGACCTTCGAGGAAATACGGACCGGCACCTTGCAGTCGCTCGCCGATCATTACGCGGCGGCCGACACGCCGAAGGGCGAGATCGTCATCTGCGTCGGCCCGTCGGACGCAACGGCCGACGAGCCGGCGGACATCGACCGGCTTCTGCTTTCGCTTGCAGCCGAGATGCCGGCCTCCAAGGCGGCGGCGGAAGCCGCCAAGATGACCGGCGGCCAGAAGCAAGCGCTCTACCGGCGGCTGCTCGAACTCAAGGACACTGGGAAAAAGGGCGATACTGGCAAAGACGGCGACACCGGGAAAGAGGGCGATGGCTGAACGCCCGGTCGCCAGCCGCCAGCGGGCCTATCGGCGCGGCCACCGCAGCGAGTGGCTGGCGGCTGCGGCTTTGATGGTGAAGGGCTATCGGATCCTGGCCCGCCGCCACCGCACGCGGTTCGGCGAGATCGACCTGATCGCGCGGCGCGGCGACCTGGTGCTGATCGTCGAGGTGAAGGCGCGCCGCACGCTGGTGGAAGCGATGGAAGCTGTTCGCTGCGAATCGGAGCGCCGCATCGAAAGTGCCGCCGATCTCTGGCTGTCACGCCAGTCCGACTATGGCAGATTGTCGGTGCGCTTCGACATGGTCGCGGTGCTGCCGTGGCGCTGGCCGGTGCATGTCGAGAATGTTTTTTACGGGCGGAGCTAGGCTCTGGAAGTCGCCGATGGGATCCGGATCGCAGCGCACTGACTATTCCACGTAGAACGCTCCATTGCGGCATAATCCAAGTCGATGCGCCAGCCGGCTCGATCGCGAATTTCCGGACGTTTGCGGTCGCAGCGCCAAGGTTTCGTCCCGGGAAGCAGTGCCGACTTTCAAACGCTAGTTGACTTTCGGCGACAGGCGCAGATTCTCAAGTCCGAGGCGGCCTGCCGAGCAACATGCCGCCCGAACGATCAGCACGATGATCGAGAGCAACTTTGAGCCTGGTCAATCCGCCGAGCCTTGTTCTAAACGGTGTCGAGTTCGATTTCGACGCCGGTCTCCTGCACGGCGAGCATGGTGAAGATGTCCCGCTGAGGCCTCAATCGCTCGCGGTGCTGAAGCATCTGGTCGCCAACGCCAACCGTGTCGTGACCAAGGAGGAGCTCCTGGACGCTGTCTGGCCCGGCATCGCGGTGACGGAAAACAGTCTTTCCCAGTGCATCAGCGAAATCAGGAAAGCCATCGGCGACGAGAAGCAGAGCCTGCTCAAGACAGTCGCGCGACGCGGATATCGCTTTGTCCCCGAAAGCCAAGCGACCGGCGTACCTCACGATCGCTACCCGCAGGTTCACCGCACTGCCTCTCCTGACCAGCACGAGACCAAAAGCCGGCGAACACTGATATTTGCAAGCACTGTACTGGCAATCGTTGCCGCAGTCGCGGCGTTCATATGGAGACCAACTTTTGAAACGGAAGTGCCGACCTCGCTCTCGATCGCGGTTCTGCCGTTCGCAAATCTCAGCGAAGCCGAGGAGCAGGCTTATCTTGCCAACGGTTTCGCGGAGGATCTGACGACAGAGCTGGCGCGTGTTCCCGGCCTGTTCGTCGTCTCGCGCAATGCCGCGCGTGCATATCGCAACAGCGATCTGCCGCCGGCGAAGATCGCGAAAGAGCTCGGCGTCCGCTACCTGCTGGAGGGCTCGGTTCGACGTCTTGGCGATGAAGTGCGCATCAATGCGCACTTGGTCGATGCCTCGACGGTTGGCCAGATCTGGGCCGAGCGGTTCGAAGGTCCGTTCAGCGATGTGTTCAAGCTCCAGGACCAGGTGGCCGGTCAGATTGTCGCCGCGCTGCAACTAAAGCTCGTCCCGGGAAAAGCAAACCTGGCCGTGTCCGGCGATACTGACGATCCGGAAGCTTACCAGGCTTTTCGGCGCGCTATCGAGGCGCGACGAACGGATACACCATCAGGCACGGCGGAAGCATCTGGCTACCTGCGCCAGGCCCTGGCGCTGGATGCGGATTTCGGCGCGGCGGCCGCGGAACTGGCATGGCTCCACTGGGATGCCGACGACGCGAGGAGACAGGCTCTCGGGCTTGGTTGGACCGAAATCGACGACGAGCTCTACGGCAATCTGGCCATCGCTGCCCGAAATCCGTCTCCCGGTTATTATCAGCTGATTTCCGAGCTTCTGGTCCGGGAGCATAGGTCCGACGAGGCGGTGGCTGCCCTGCAAAAGGCGATAGCGCTCGACCCGAGCGATTCCTGGACCTACGAAGGGCTGAGCCAGGCCCTCATCTTCAACGGCAGGCCGGCGGAGGGGCGAACCTTTCTCGAGACGGCCCTGCGCGTCGATCCCGGGTGGACGGAGTGGCGACACTACCAGGCTGGCTTGGCGGCATTCGGCCAAGGCCGCTACGAGGAGGCGGTCGCGCAGCTTGAGCAGGTTGATGTTCGGTCGCCCAATCCCTGGACGAAGTTCTACGGCCTGCATGTTCTTGTCGCAGCGCTTGCCTATCTCGATCGCCTGCCGGAAGCGGCCTCAGCCCTGGAGCAGCTCCGAAGCGTGCTGTCGGAAAGGCAGGAGGGGCAACCGAACCTGCTGACCGCGCAGCAGTTCTTCGTCTACAAGCGACCGGAGGATATCGTTCGCCTGCTCGATGGCTTGAGGAAGGCAGGGGTTTCCGAGCTTCCTGCCGGAATGGAACCCGAATCCGCTGAACGGATGAAGGGCGTCGACATCGGCAATCTCATAATCGGACACGAGCTGACGGGACGCCAGGTTCTGCCCGATGTCTTAGCGTACCATTCTGTGATTGCGGCAGACGGCAGCGTGACCCGAACAGTTGGTGAGGAGGTCGTGACCGGTCGGATGTGGGTGCAGGGCGACAGCTTGTGCAGCGCCTATCCGCGTAAACTGACGGGCTGTGGCGCCGTGTTCCGCAACCTGAGCGTCGCACCCGGAGCCCCGAACGAATACATCCTGCTGTCTCGCATCAAGCGTTACGAATTCTCGGTGACGAAGTAGCAGCACTTCGCTGCGTTTACAGCGGCCAT
The DNA here is from genome assembly GCF_055811375.1 of Mesorhizobium sp. WSM4848. Classification (NCBI taxonomy): domain Bacteria; kingdom Pseudomonadati; phylum Pseudomonadota; class Alphaproteobacteria; order Hyphomicrobiales; family Phyllobacteriaceae; genus Mesorhizobium; species Mesorhizobium sp. WSM4848. The sequence continues at coordinate 65,217 of NZ_JBVVPX010000033.1, read as the reverse complement.
GAGAGATTGAGGTTCATTTCGCTCATGCCTTCGGTGACGTAGGGACCACAGCGCTTCAATGCGTCCGCGAAATCCTTGGCCAAGCCCTTGAATGTCTCGGTCTGCGGCGCAACATCGACGATTTGGATTGCACTGACGTGCCCCTTGCGGGTGAAGCTGACGTGGACATCTGCACTGAAGCTGATCCCGCGCATCGCCGTCTGCGTAGGCCAACAGCTTGCTGCCCGTTCGAGAATGTGGCGGCTCAGACCATCACCAGCGGACGCTGTGGTCGCGGCGCCGATCACGAGAACTCCCAAGATGCGGTTGATCATCCTTTATCTCCTCTGTTCAACGCCCGAACCGTGTGGGAACGTCGTGGGAGAGAGGACGCGAGGGCTCGTTCGAAGTCATGATATCGGCGTGAAAAAGTTCTGAAGAGTGGTGACCGCAGTCGATTTGGCTGTCGGACGCACGTGCCGCCTCACCCCCAGACGAACAGCGCCGCCAGGCCGACGGTGCCGATGACCAGCCGCCACCAGCCGAACAGCGAATAGCCGTGGCGCGAGACGTAGTTGAGCAGGAAGCGCACGACGATAAGTGCTGCGACGAAGGCGGCGATGAAACCGGCGGCGATGATCGGCAGATCGGCGCTGGTCAGCACGTTGCGGTTCTTGAACAGGTCGAAGGCGAAGGCGCCGACCATCGTCGGCATGGCGAGGAAGAAGGAGAATTCCGCAGCCGCCCGTTTGTCGACGCCCAGAAGCAGCGCACCGACGATCGTCGAACCGGAACGCGATGTGCCGGGGATCAGCGAAAGGCATTGGAACAGCCCGATCTGCAGATAGAGCCGGAGCGGAAACCGCTCGACGTCGTGATAGAGCGGCTTCGGCTTGAAGCGATCCACCCACAGCAGGACCAGGCCGCCGATGATCAGCATGATGCAGATCAGCCTCGGCGATTCAAACAGCACCGTCTTGATGAAGCCATGCGCCAGCGCGCCGATGACGGCCGCCGGCAGAAAGGCGACGAGGATGCCGAGAACGAAATGCCGCGTCACCCGATCACGCGGCAGATCGACCAGCATCTGCCACAGGCGATGGAAATAGACGCTGAGGATCGCCAGTATGGCGCCGAGCTGGATCAGGATCTCGAAGGCCTTGCCAGTCGAATGGAAACCGAGAAAATGGCCGGCAAGCAGGATATGGCCGGTTGACGAGACCGGAATGAACTCGGTCATGCCCTCGATCATGCCGAGCAGCAGCGCTTCGACAATGGTCTGGCTTTCCATGGAAACCTCGGCGTTCGAGTGTGGGCTTGTAGAACGGCTTGCTTGTCATGGCGCGGAACTCCTCCTATAGGTCGCAGCACCCTGACGGCCCCCTGAATCGGGGCGGCCCCCTGAATCGGGGCGACCAAGACTTACCGGCGCAGCCGGCGATTTGCCAGTGCGCTCTATTATCGCGGGACCATGCTGACGCTTTTCCACCACCCGATGTTCGCCACCTGCCGCTTCGTTCGCCTCGCTTTCGGCGAGTATGGCGAGGAGCTAGCGCTGATCGAGGAAAAGCCGTGGATGCGGCGCAAGGAGTTCCTGGCGCTGAACCCGGCCGGCACGCTGCCGATCCTGCTTGCCGAGGGCGACGTGCCGATCGTCGGCGCCATGGTCATCGGCGAATATCTCGACGAAACGCGCGGCGTGCTCAAGCGCGACAAGCGGCTGTTCGCCGAGGACCCGATGGAGCGCGCCGAAATCCGCCGGCTGACCGACTGGTATCTCAACAAGGCCGATAGCGAGGTGACGCGGCACCTGGTGCGCGAGCGCGTGCTGAAGCCGGTCATGCCGGAAACGGCAGGCGGCGGTTCGCCCGATTCGGCGGCGATCCGCGCCGCGCGCGCCAACATCCGCCAGCATATGAAATACACCAACTGGCTGGCCGGCACCCGCCATTGGCTGGCCGGCAGCAAGGTCACCTATGCCGACCTCGCGGCTGCGGCTGCGCTGTCGGTGCTCGATTATCTCGGCGAGATCGACTGGCGCGAACACGCTGCCGCGCGCGAATGGTATGCACGGGTGAAATCACGGCCATCGTTCCGGCCGCTTTTGTCCGACCGGGTGCGCGGCCTGTCGCCGGTGTCACATTATGCGGACCTCGATTTCTAGAGCGCAAAACCTGCGCGCGCTGATCGACCGCGAGGCGCGGCGCTCCGGTTTCGATGCCGTTGCCGTCACCACGCCCGATGCCATCCCGCAGGCGCCGGCCCGGCTTGCCGCATTCGTCGCCGACGGCTTCCACGGCTCGATGGGCTGGATCGCCGAGACGCTCGAGCGCCGCGGCGAGCCGACGGCACTTTGGCCCGAGGTTCGCTCGATCGTCGTGCTGGCCATGAACTACGGCCCCGACCACGACCCGCGCGCGGTGCTGGGCAAGCGCCAGCGCGGCGCGATCTCCGTCTATGCGCAAAACCGCGATTACCACGACGTGATGAAGGGCCGGCTGAAAGAGATCGCCGGCAAGATCGTGGCGCGCTCGGGGGGCGACGTGAAAGTGTTCGTCGACACCGCCCCGGTGATGGAAAAGCCGCTGGCAGAAGCCGCCGGCCTCGGCTGGCAAGGCAAGCACACCAATCTGGTCAGCCGCGAGCACGGCTCCTGGCTGTTCCTTGGCAGCATCTTCACGACGGCCGAGCTTGCACCCGATACGCCCGAAGACGACCATTGCGGCTCCTGCCGCGCCTGTCTCGACGTCTGCCCGACCGACGCCTTTCCGGCTCCCTACCGGCTCGATGCGCGACGCTGCATCTCCTACCTCACCATCGAGAACAAGGGGCCGATCCCGCACGAGTTCCGCGAAAAAATCGGCAACCGCATTTTTGGCTGCGACGATTGCCTGGCCGTCTGCCCATGGAACAAGTTTGCCCGGGCAGCGTCCGAGGCAAAGCTCGTCGCCCGCGCCGACTTGCGCGAGCCGCCGCTCGCCGATCTGTTGGCGCTCGACGACGCTGCTTTCCGGTCGTTCTTTAGCGGTTCGCCGGTCAAGCGCATCGGTCGCGACCGCTTTGTCCGCAACGTGCTGATCGCCGCCGGCAATTCCGGCGAACCCTCGCTCGGCAACGCCGTGCGGGCGCTGCTCGGTGACGCCTCGCCGCTGGTGCGCGGCGCAGCGGTTTGGGCGCTGTCACGGCTTGTGCCGGCTTCGGAATTCGCCAAATCGGCCACCGCTGCGGTGGAAGCAGAAGGCGACGAGGCCGTGCGACGCGAATGGCGACTGGCGCTGGCAGACCAGATCGAGGCGCATGCATGAGCGAGAAGCGGATCTTCATTTTCGGCGCCGGCTATTCGGGCAAGGCATTTGCCCGCGCCAGCAAGGATGCCTGCACGATCTTTGGCACGACACGCGCAGCGGGGAAATTCGAAGCGCTGCGGCAAGCCGGAATCCAGCCGCTGCTTTTCGATGGCGCGCTGACGCTTGAAATCAGCGACGCGCTCGAGAAAACAACCCACCTCGTCGTCTCGGTGGCGCCGGAAGAGGCCGGCGACCCGGTGCTGAACGCGGCGCGCCAGGTAATCGCGGCGAAGATGCCGGCACTCGAATGGATCGCCTATCTCTCCACCGTCGGTGTCTACGGCGACCATGGCGGCGGCTGGATCGACGAAACCGCCGAATGCAGGCCGGTGTCGAAGCGCTCGATGCTGCGTGTCGCCGCCGAACAGGACTGGCTGAAGCTGGGTCGCGACATCGGCCGGCCGGTGGCGATTCTGCGGCTTTCCGGCATTTACGGGCCGGGCCGCAATGCGCTGGTCAATCTGGAAAACGGCACCGCGCGGCGGCTGGTCAAGCCGGGCCAGGTGTTCAACCGCATCCATTGCGACGACATTGCGGGGGCGCTCTGGCATCTGCTCAAGGACAATCGCGGCGGCATCTTCAACGTCACCGACGACCTGCCGGCGCCGCCGCAGGACGTCGTCGCCTATGCCGCGGGGCTGATGGGCGTCACACCGCCGCCCGAAATTCCGTTCGAGACCGCTCGGCTTTCGCCGATGGCGCGGTCCTTCTATGGCGAGAACAAGCGTGTCGCCAACACGGCGATCAAGGCGGCCGGCTATCGCTTCCGCTTTCCCGATTACCGCAGGGCATTCGACCATATGTGGGCTGAGGGCAACTGGCGCGACGGCGAGGCGCGCAGCCCGATGAAGCGGTCGTGATCGAAATTGCGCGCCGGGCGTGATATGATCCGACCAAATTTGCAGAGGGGTTCTGCTTTCATGACGATGTTGAAGCGATCATTGCGCGGCAAAAGGCTGCTACTGACAGCAGCGCTCGCGGTCCTCGCCCTAGCGGGGCTTGCAGCGCGACCTGCGACGGCCGAGGAACTGGCAAAAAACCTGTTCGGCGCCAAAAAGCTGCCGGCCGTGGCTGCGCCGCAGTCGATCGGTTTTTATTCCAAGGGCTGCTTTGCCGGCGGCGTCGCCATACCCCTGAACGGCCCGAAATGGGAGGTGATGCGGCCTTCGCGAAACCGCCGCTGGGGCCATCCGACGATGATCGCGCTGATCGAGAAACTGTCGCGCGACGCCGCGGCCGATGGCTGGCCTGGCCTTTTGGTCGGCGACATTTCGCAGCCGCGCGGCGGCCCGATGCTGACCGGCCATGCCTCGCACCAGATCGGCCTCGACGCCGACATCTGGCTGACCCCAATGCCCGACCGCAAGCTTTCGCTCGAGCAGCGCGAAAACATGAGCGCCACCTTGCTTGTCGACGAAAAGACCCATTTGGTGAAAGATGCGCTCTGGACACCGGCGCATACGCGGCTGCTGAAGCGCGCGGCAAGCTATGCGGAAGTCGAGCGAATCCTGGTCAATCCCGGCATCAAGAAGAAGCTCTGCGACACGGTGAAAGGCGACCGTGGATGGCTGCCCAAGGTCAGGCCGTTCTGGGGCCACGACTATCACTTCCACATCCGCATCGGCTGCCAGCCCGGCTCGCCCAAATGCAAAGCGCAGGAAAACACCGCGCCAGGCGACGGCTGCGACCAGTCGCTGGCATGGTGGTTCACCGAGGAGCCGTGGCGCCCCAACAAGAACCCGGACAGGCCGAAAGCGCGCGACCTGATGACGATGGCGAGCCTGCCCGCAGCATGCCAGGCGGTGCTCGACGGGCCAGATCCGGCTTCGGCGGAGGCGGTCACCTATTATGGCGACGGGGCGCCGGTCGCGGCTGCACCCGTTCTCACGAAGGCTCCGTCGCCGGCGCGAGCATCGGCAAGCGGCGCCGCAGCGCTGCCGGCCACGGCCAACGCCTACGCCGAAACGCCCGAGATCGGCATTCCGCTGCCGCGACCGCGGCCGGGGGGCTGAGGCCAGGGGACGACCAACTTGTTGGGGTCGGCGCCGCCCCTCATTGCCCTGCCGGGCCTTTCTCCCCGTATAGGGACTGTATAGTGACGGGGAGAAGGAGGCTGGCCGCAGCCTCGGCACCCCTTCTTGCAACGCCGGGGATTGGCGAAATCACCGATGAAAGCCCCCTCTCCCCGTCACTATACGGGGAGAGGATGCCGGCAGGCAGGTGAGGGGCAGCGCCAACGCTGACTTGGCCAGCGCCAATTTCGGACCGGAAGTGATTGCTCCGGAACTGACCCTGAAGCGACTTTCCCTTTCCCGGGTCATGCGCTAGTCAACGAAAGAACAGCGGAACGCCACTGGAACCGGGACGGACGAGAGCATGCCAAGCGACGACGACACAGTGCTGCAGTTTCCGGTCCTGATCGGCGACATTGGCGGCACCAATGCGCGCTTTTCGATGGTGCTCGACGCGAATTCGGAACCAACCGAACCGCAAATCGTCCAGACCGCCAATTTCAACACGATCGACGCGGCGATCCAGGCGGCGGTGCTCGACCGCTCGTCGGTGCGGCCCAACTCCGCCGTGCTGGCGGTGGCCGGCCCGGTCGACAGCGACGAGATCCCGCTCACCAACTGCCCGTGGATCGTCAAGCCGAAAAAGATGTTTGCCAGCCTCGGCCTCAGCGACGTTGTGGTGCTCAATGATTTCGAGGCGCAGGCGCTGGCCGTCGTGGCGCTCGGCGAAGAGCATATGGAAAAGATCGGCGGCGATGCGCCGGAGCCCAATGCCGGGCGCGTGGTGCTCGGTCCCGGGACCGGGCTTGGCGTCGCCGGCCTGGTCCACGCGCTGAACCACTGGATACCGGTGCCCGGCGAGGGCGGGCACATGGATATCGGCCCGCGCTCGCCGCGCGATTTCCAGGTGTTTGCGCATATCGAGAAGCTCGAGGGCAGAATTTCCGGCGAACAGATCCTGTCCGGGCGCGGCCTGGTCAATGCCTACCGCGCGGTGGCCAAGGCGGACGGCAAGCCGGCGCCGTTCACCACGCCGGCCGAGATCACCGCCGCGGCGCTGGCGAAGTCAGATCCGGTGGCCGAGGAAGCGCTGTCGCTGTTCGTCACCTGCCTCGGGCGTACCGCCGGCGACCTTGCGCTGGTGTTCATGAGCCGCGGCGGCGTCTTCCTGACCGGCGGCATCGCCCAGAAAGTCCTGCCGGCGCTGAAAACCGGCAATTTCCGCGCCGCCTTCGAGGACAAGGCGCCGCACAGCGAGCTGATGCGCAGCATGCCCGTCTATGTGATCACCCATCCGCTGGCAGCACTTTCCGGCCTTGCCGCCTATGCCAGAAACCCATCGCTGTTCGGCGTCCAGACCGCGGGGCGGCGCTGGCGGGCCTAGATGACGACCGAAGCCGCGGCGAAGTTTTGCCGGCCTCTGCCATAGGCAAGCCGGCACCGGGGCGCTAAGAGGATTGCCGAATTGGCCCGGCCGCGCAGCCGGACCGACATCACGGAACGATCCCGACTTGAACCAGGCCACAAACCAGCAAGCCAAAAACCACCAGGCCAAAGCCCGGCCCGGCGAGGTCGTGGCGGTGATCCGCCGCATCCTCGCCGAGAACGGCCGCGACTATCGCTGGTATTATGTTCTGGCCGTTCTGTGCCTGGTGATGGTTGCGGCCACGACCGCCTTCACAGCCTGGATCATGAAGGATGTCGTCGATCAGATATTCTACCAGCAGCGCGGCGATCTCATCGCGCTGATCTGCTTGTTGATCCTGGGCGCCTTCATGCTGCGCGGGCTGGCCACCTACGGCCAGGCGGTGACGCTGGCCAGGATCGGCAACAATCTGGTGGCGCGCTACCAGCGCCGCATCTTCGCTCATCTGATGAAGCTCGGCATCGGTTTCTTCAACGACACGCGCTCGGGACGGCTGGCCGCCCAGATCAACGAGAACGTCAACGGCATCCGCGACCTGCTGTCGATGACGCTGACATCCTTGGCACGCGACGCCGTATCGCTGATCGCGCTGATCGGCGTCATGATCTGGCAGGATCCGATGCTGTCGCTGATGTCGCTGCTGATCGGGCCGCCGCTGATCTACACCGTCGTCTATCTGACCCGCAGAATAAGGCGCGCCACGCGCGAAGCCGTGCAGATAAACGCGCGGCTGATCGGTGCCATGCAGGAAGCAACGCAAGGCATCGCCATCGTCAAGGCGTTTACGCTGGAGGACGAGCTGTCGCGCCGCATCAGCGATCTTGTCGCCGGCGCCGAGCAGCGGGCAAACCGCATCGCCCGCGTCTCGGAACGATTATCGCCGATCTCCGACATGCTGGCCGGTTTCGCCGTCGCCGGCGTCATCGCCTATTCCGGCTACCGGGCAGCCGTCGGCGGCCAGCCGCCCGGTGCGGTCTTCTCCTTCATCACCGCACTGCTGCTTGCCTACGACCCGGCCCGGCGGCTGGCGCGCATGCAGGTCGGCATGGAACGGGCGCTGGTCAATGCGCGCATGATCTACGAGTTGCTCGACCTCGAGCCGAAGCAGGGCGACGCGCCCGGAGCGGCCGAAGCGAAGATAACCCGCGGCGAGGTGCGCTTCAACAATGTGTCGTTCGGCTATGTCGCCGACGCTCCGGTGCTGCAGGATCTCAGCTTCGTTGCCGCCGCCGGCAAGATGACGGCCATCGTCGGCGCCTCGGGCGCCGGCAAGTCGACGCTGGTGGCGCTGCTGCAGCGTTTTTACGATGTCGAGGCGGGCAGCATCGAGGTCGACGGCCAGGACATTTCGAAAGTCACCAAGCAGTCGCTGCGCCGCTCCATCGCCTATGTCTCGCAGCAGCCCTATCTGTTCGAAGGCACCATTCGCGACAACATTCGCTACGGGCGGCTGAGCGCCAGCGACGCCGAGATCGAGCTGGCCGCCCAACAGGCCGAGGCCGATGGCTTCATCCGCCAGCAGCCGCAGGGTTATGACACCCCTGTCGGCGAAGGCGGCCTGACGCTGTCGGGCGGCCAGCGCCAGCGCCTGTCGATCGCCCGCGCCATCGTGCGGCAGGCGCCGATCCTGCTGCTCGACGAGGCAACCTCAGCACTCGACAACGAAGCGGAAGCGCGCGTCCAGCAGGCGCTGACCCAGGTCATGGCGGGGCGCACGACCATCGTCATTGCGCACCGGCTGTCGACCGTGGTCAATGCCGACCATATCATCGTGCTGGAACAGGGCCGGCTGGTCGAGCAAGGCACGCATGCCTCGCTAATGGCCGACCCGCACAGCGTCTATGCCCGGTTCCACCGGGTGCAGGGCAACAAGGGGCTGGGGCTTGTCGACGACGGCAAGCCAATCCAAACTCCGGGACAACGCGCGAAGAAGGCGGTCGGGAGAATTTTATGAGCGGCACGGCCACAAACGACGTCAATGAAATGGGCCTGGTGGTGGTCGGTGCCGCCGGTCGCATGGGCCAGGCGCTGATTCGCGCCATCCACACCATTCCGGGCGCCCGCGTCGCCGGCGCGATCGAGCGGGCCGGCTCGCCGCATCTCGGCAAGGATGCCGGCGAACTGGCCGGCATCGGCACTATCGGCGTGGTGATCGGCGACGATCCGCTGCCGGCTTTCGCCAGGGCCGACGGCGTCCTCGATTTCACCAGCCCGGCGGCGACCGTCGAATTCGCCGGCTACGCGGCGCAGGCGCGCATCGCCCATGTCATCGGCACCACCGGCTGCTCGGCGGACGACAATGCAAAGATTGCGGCGGCGGCGCGCCACGCGACGATCGTCAAGGCAGGCAATATGAGCCTCGGCGTCAATCTGCTGGCGGTGCTGGTGGAGCAGGCGGCGCGCGCGCTCGATGCCGACGATTTCGATATCGAGATCCTGGAAATGCATCACCGGCACAAGGTCGATGCGCCGTCGGGCACGGCGCTGCTGCTCGGTGAAGCCGCCGCCGCTGGGCGCGGCATCGATCTTGACGAGAACAGCGTGCGGTCGCGCGACGGCCATACCGGCGTGCGCAGGACCGGCTCGATCGGCTTCGCCACGCTGCGCGGCGGTTCGGTGGTCGGCGACCACAGTGTGGTGCTGGCCGGCACCGGCGAGCGCATCACGCTCGCCCATCACGCCGAGGACCGGGCGATCTTCGCCCGCGGCGCGGTCAAGGCCGCGCTGTGGGCGCGCGGCAGGAAGCCGGGACTGTATTCTATGCGCGACGTGCTCGGACTCGCCTGAGACGATCTGATCCACCAAACCTAAGGAGCAAAAATGTCGGGAACTCTCGTGCTCGTGCGCCATGGCCAGAGCGAATGGAACCTGAAGAACCTTTTCACCGGCTGGCGCGATGTCGACCTGACCGAATTGGGCCACGCCGAGGCCAGGGAGGCGGGCGCCAAGCTGAAGGCGCGCGGCATGAAATTCGACATCGCCTTCACCTCGTCGCTGATCCGGGCGCAGAAGACCTGCCAGCACATTCTCGACGCCGTCGGCCAGAGCGATCTCGAGACGATCCGCGACCAGGCGCTGAACGAGCGCGACTATGGCGACCTCTCCGGCCTCAACAAGGACGACGCGCGCCAGAAATGGGGCGAGGAGCAGGTGCATGTCTGGCGCCGCTCCTACGACGTGCCGCCGCCCGGCGGCGAAAGCCTGAAGGACACCGGCGCGCGCGTCTGGCCCTATTATCTGCACGACCTGCAGCCGCATGTGCTGCGCGGCGGTACAGTGCTGGTCGCGGCGCACGGCAATTCGCTGCGCGCGCTGATCATGGCGCTGGACGGCAAGTCGGGCGAGGAGATCGTCAGACTGGAGCTCGGCACCGGCGTGCCGGTCATCTACAAGCTCAATGCCGATTCGACGGTGGCATCCAAGGAAGTGCTGGAGGGCTGAGCCGGCCGGGCAGCTTTCAAAAAAGCGCGTTGACACTCACCGTTTGCCCGCCTAAAGAGCCCGCACCAGCCCAGATGGCGGAATTGGTAGACGCGCACGGTTCAGGTCCGTGTTCCGCAAGGAGTGGAGGTTCGAGTCCTCTTCTGGGCACCAATCCCTTTGTAAGCTCTTGATTTCCTGGAAACCTTAGGTTTCCGGGTCATCGGCTGCTGCACAAAGGTGCTGTCGCCTTGCGAATGACCTCACCCAACAAGGCGTCCTGATAGGCCCCCTGGTTCGTAAGCCTGCGGACATCTTGACGGTTGGCGCGTGGCGGCCGCGTTGTGAGCATCTTCCCATACGGAATGTCATCGAGTAGCGTGCAGGGGCGGCATGTGACGGCGCTCTCCTTGGCGAATGCACTGCTGCATCTTGAGCAGTTGCCGTCAGACCATCGGGCTGCTGTCACAACCCGGTGCTTGCCGTGACAGATTGTTCCCGTCCCGGTTCGTTTTCAGCACCGAAGCGAGGGGAAAGAAAATGCACAACCGATTTCGGCAGTGCCTGCGAAGATTGTCGCTGGCGGCATTGACGATGCTGGCGGTCCCGGTCCACGCGGCTGATCTCGTCATTGCGATGCCGAACTGGCCGTCGGGCCAGGCGACGGCGAACATCCTCAAGGTCAGCCTGAAGCAACATTTCGGGCTCGATGCCGATGTGCGCGAGATGGGGACGCTTATTGCCTTTGCCGGCCTCGATTCGGGCGAGGTGGATATTCATCCCGAAATCTGGCTGCCCAACCTGGACAATCTGGTGAAGAAGTATGTCGACGGCGCCGGCACGGTAGCCATCAGTCCCATCGGTGTGCCGGCATGGCAAGGCATATGCGCTACCCGCGAAACTGCCGACAAATTTGGCATTCGCGACATTTCGGATCTCACCGACCCGCGCAAAACCGCCGCGTTGGACACTGATCGGGACGGACGCGGAGAACTCTGGATTGGCGCCGAGGGCTGGTCCTCAACAGCTATCGAGCGTGTCCGCGCCAACAGCTATGGCTATGCCGAGACAATGACATTGCTGGAGACGCCGGAGGATGTCGGAATGGCGGCTGTCGATGCCGCGGTTGCCACGGCTCAACCGATGGTGTTTGCCTGCTATGCGCCGCATCACGTGTTTAAACTGCACGAAATTGTCCGGCTTACCGAGCCGCCTTTCGACCCGGCAAAGTGGAGGATCGTGCTGCCTTCCGAGGACCCGCTCTGGGTCTCGAAGTCCAGCGCGCCGGTGTCATGGGATACCGCACATTTCCATATCGCTTACGCCAGCTTACTGCGCAAAAAATATCCTGACGTGGTCGCGTTCCTGGAAAAGGTAGACCTCAAGCCGGAGGACGTCACCAAGATGAGTTATGCGCTCCAGGTGGAGCGTCAGGATCCTTACGAGTTCGCCAAACAATGGGTTGCCGCGCAGGGCGCTCGGGTGCAAGGGTGGGCAAATCCATGACCGGAAAGCTGACGATCGCGGGACGCGCCACTCTCCAGCGGCGCTCGCTGACGGCAATTGTCGCGGTAGCGCTCGGTCTTGTCGCGGTGGCGGCGCTGGCTGCTGGAACCCAGGTTTTCGATCCGAAAACCCGCAAATGGGTGGACTACGACCGCACCAAGGCGCGCAAATACTATGCCGCGCATAATGAAGTGCCAGAGGCGTTTCGCCCGCAGATGGTCAAGTTCCGCACCGCGGAAGTGCCTGGTACGATCATCATCGACGGCAACCAGCATTTTCTCTACCTTGTGCAGCCGGGTCAGCGGGCCATGCGCTACGGCATCGGCGTCGGCCGGGAAGGCTTTGGATGGGCCGGAATCGTGCGCGTCGGCCGCATGGCGGAATGGCCGACCTGGACACCTCCGGCCGAAATGATCGCTCGTGATCCGAATGCGGTCAAACATGCGGCAGGCATGCCGGGAGGGCCTGACAATCCGCTCGGCGCCAGGGCGCTCTATCTGTATGAGCGCGACCAGGACACGATCTACCGGATACACGGCACGCCGGAGCCGTGGACGATCGGGCTCGACGTGTCATCAGGGTGTATCCGGATGCGGAACGACGACATCACCGATCTGGCATCGCGCGTCAAGGTTGGCGCCAAGGTCATCGTCCTCATGCAGGGGGCGGCACTTTACAAGGGTGTGTGAAGCCCGGGGTGTGTGAAGCCGGGCGTGTGAAGCGGCATTCGGAGAGGGACCAAGCAATGTCGGCAAAACCTGCAGTGAGAACTTCGATCCGGGCAACAGCAATTGGATTATTGGTGGCGGCCCTGAGCGCTTGCGTCAGCGCGCCGCCGCCGCCGCCTCAGGACCAGATGTCCAGGACCCAGGTCGAGACGGCCCCGGCCGACCTTCAGCTGCTTTGCGCCGACGCGGTCGCCAAGGCGAGCGGCGCCGATAGCACCAAAATACTTCCGGTTTCATCGAGCAAGATCGATCCCAAAACCTATCAGGTCGAACTCGATGCCAGCGGCAAGAAGACAAGCTGCCTTGTCGATACGGACGGCAATGTCAAATCCGTTCAGCCCACCTGATCGGCTCCGGTCGAAGGATTTTGCGGCGATCTGATGATTGCCGCGAACCTGGCGTCGACTTTTGACGTGACGAAGTTGGCGACCTGTCGTGCTGAAAGGTTCAGAAACCACGAGAAAAAGCCCGGCCGACCGCGGCGTGCCTCAAAAACCCAGCGGCATCATCGTGATTGGCACGTTCGGGCATTGGCTGTACCATTCCTGCGCCGGTCGCCGAAATTGCGTGTTCCGGCAAGGGAGAAACGTCCATGTTACGATCAATTTCGCTTGCGGTTTTCCTGGCGGTCGTTCCTGCGACAGCCTTTGCGAATTCATGCCCGACCATCATGGCCGCGATCGACGCGGCGTTGCCGACAGCGACCATCGCCGAGGCGGACAAGACCAAAGTCATGGAACTGCGCGCTCAGGGCGAGAAATTGCACGCCGCCGGCGATCATGCAGGATCAGAGGCTGCGCTCAACCAAGCCAAGTCGATCCTCGGCATATAATTGCTCCCCCCTCTCCCCTTGTGGGAGAAGGTGGCCTCGCGAAGCGAGGTCGGATGAGGGGTGTTCCAGCTTGGCACCGACGGCGATCCGTCCAGCACCCCTCAACCGTCTCGGCGCTACGCGCCGATCCACCTTCTCCCACAAGGGGAGAAGGGAAGCTTTCGACCGAAGCACCGTCAGGGCCGCGTGATCACCCCAGCCCGATGCGCCTGGCGCCTTGCCGGAACAGGGCTGCGGCGTCCGGCTCGAAGCGGAAGGTGCCGATGAAATCGTCGGCACAGTAGTTCGGCAGCGTCTTGCGGATGGCGGCCGCGAAAGTGCGGGCCTCGTCAAGCCGCCCCGCCAGCGCAAGGCAGTGCGCCGCGATCGCCAGGATGATGGCGTGGGCGTTGGGACGGGCGGCGGCCTTCAGCGCCCATTCGGCGGCCTCGTCGAACTGGCCGAGGCGGACATGCGCCATCGCCCTGGCGCCGAGCATGCCGAACAGCAGCGGATCGAACGGACTCAGATGGCGCGAGTGATCGGATGAACCGATCGCCGCGTTCGGATCACCCGACTGCGAGTGGACAAACGAAAGCGCGTAATGACCGAGCGCAAAGTTGGGGCTGAGGTCGACGGCCCGTTCCAGCTCGATGAGGGAGCCGTCCTGCTCGCCGCGCAACCACAGCGCCCGGCCCATGGCCCAGTGCGCGGCCGGGTTGTGATCGTCGACCAGAAGACTTTGGCCGGCGGTCTCGAAGGCGAGCGCGCTTTCCTGGTCGCGGTCTCCCCAGCGCTGAAATGCATTCTGCCAATGGGTGAAGGACAGGCCGGCATAGGCGCGGGCGAAGGTCGGATCGAGCTTCAGGGCCATGTCGAAGAAATGCCGGGCCTGCTCGTTTTCCGTGCGGGTGAAGCGATACATGTGCCAGAGGCCGCGATGGTAAGCCTCCCAGGCATTCAGCGAGCTGGGAGCTTTCAGCACGGCGCGGTTGCGCTCGACCATCTCGATCTCGGCCGAGATCGACGAGACGATGCTGTCGCCGATGTCGTCGAGGACGGCAAAGATGTCGTCGGGCCTGCGTTCGAAGGTCTCGGCCCAGACGATCCTGGCCGTGCTCACCTCGACAAGTTCGACGCTGACCGCGACACGGCCAGCCTGGCTGCGCACCGTCCCGGTGGCGACGTAGTCGACGTTGAGCCGCCGGCCGGCATCTTCCGGCGCGATGTTTTTTTCGGCCAGCGCAAAGACCGAGCCGCGGGCGATGACGAAGAAATCCCTGAGCTTGGCCAGGCGGGTGATAATGTCGTGGGTGAGGCCGTCGGCCAATCCGCCGCGAGAGAGGCCGATCCCGGCTTCCTCTACAAACGGCATTACCGCCAGCGACGCCTTCGACGTAGCAGTATCGGAATGGGGAAGCACAATTGACGCTTGCGGGGCTGCGGCCAAGAGCGCCGGCTGCGCCCGGAGCATCGCGGCTGGTCGTTCGCTGCGGATCGATCGCCATGCCTCACGAACGGGTCCGAAATCCAGATCCTCCGAAGCAAACAGCTGCGCCGCCGAAGCAAGATGGTCCTCGCAGGCGGCGATCTGGCCGCGCCGTGCGAGGCTTGTCAGAAGAGCCACGTGCGCGCGCTCGTCGAACGGATTGAGTTCCAGCCAATTCTCCAGATGCGCGGACATTTCGTCGGCATCCGCCGGCAGCTTGCTGACGAGATGTTCCAGAATGGCGGCGTGCCACGAGCTGAAGCGGCGGCGTTGCGCGATCAGCCAGCTGTTGAAATGCGGGCTGCGGTCGATCTCCAGCCCGTCGACGAAATCGCCGACAAGCAGGCTGGACAGGGCCTGTAGCCGCTCAAGATCGAGCGTCTCGATGCCCCCGGCGGCGGCCGAGGCGACATCGAAGGCGTCGACGGAAACGCCCTTCAGATCGAGCGCGACCGTGTCGCCTGATGTTTCGATCCTGTGGCGACCCGGTTCGTCAAAAATGCCCCTGAGCTTGCTGAGGCACCAGCGAAGCTCGCCGCGCGGATCGTTCGGCACATCCCACAAAAGCTCGCACAGACGGCTGCGGCCGACGGCATGCGGCGCCAGCGCCAGATAGGCGAAGAGCGCGCGCAGCTTGCGCGATGCCGGCAGTTGCACGGTAGCGCCGTCACGGATGACCGTCAGCGGCCCGAGCAGCCGCACGGACAGCCCGGCCGCTGCGCCGTCCAGGCTCGATCGAGCGGATTCCACGTGCGTTTCCACGCTTGCTCCCACGCTGGCCGGTTGTCCTCTGTTTTACCATCGAAAGCGATCGAGTGCATCCGGCAACGAATTTTCCGCGCCGGTTGCCGGCATTGCCAGCTTTGCGGGCCGCGTTGACGGCAACGGACCGTATCGCGGCAAGGTCTCGAAACCTCGCCGCCCAAGCCACCGGTTTGTAACCGGCTCGTGACAACGAACACCTCGTGACGACAACAATAAGGGGAGAGCAGACATGTTGCAGCAACGGAAAATCAGGACCACAGCCGGCCGCGGCCGCCTGTTCGACAGCATTATCGACACGGTCGGCGATACGCCGGTGATCAGGATCAACAATCTCGGCCCCGATCACGTGACGATCTATGTGAAGGCCGAGTTCTTCAATCCGGCGGCGTCGGTGAAGGACCGGCTGGCGCTCAACATCATCGAGGAGGGCGAGCGCAGCGGCGCCTTGAAGCCGGGCCAGACCGTCGTCGAGGCGACCAGCGGCAACACCGGCATCGGGCTGGCCATGGTCTGCGCGCAGAAGGGTTATCCGCTGGTGGTGACGATGGCCGACAGTTTCTCCATCGAGCGCCGCAAGCTGATGCGCATGCTGGGCGCCAAGGTGGTGCTGACGCCGCGCGCCCAGAAGGGTTTTGGCATGTACAACAAGGCGGTCGAGCTCGCCGAGGCCAATGGCTGGTTCCTGGCCCGCCAGTTCGAGACCATGGCGAATGCCGCCATTCACGAGGCGACGACGGCGCGCGAGATCATCAACGACTTCGCCGGATCGCGGCTCGACTGCTTCGTCACCGGCTACGGAACCGGCGGCACCGTCGTCGGTGTCGGGCGCGTGCTGCGCCGCGAGCGTCCGGAAATCCGGATCGTGCTGGCCGAACCCGCCAACGCCCAGTTGATCGGCAGCGGCAAGGCGCAGGAGCGCGGCGCCGACGGCGCACCCGCCGCCAGCCATCCGGCCTTCGAGCCGCACCCGATCCAGGGCTGGACGCCGGATTTCATTCCCAACGTCCTGCAGGAGGCGGTCGACGCCAGCCTCTATGACGAGGTGGTGCCGATTGCCGGGCCGGAGGGCATCAAATGGGCCAAGGCGCTGGCGCAAAAGGAAGGGATTTTCACCGGCATTTCCGGCGGAGCCAGTTTTGCGGTGGCGCGCCAGATCGCCGAAAAAGCCGCACCCGGCTCGGTGATCCTGTGCATGCTTCCCGACACCGGCGAACGCTACATGACGACGCCGCTGTTCGACGGCATCGAGGCGGAGATGGATGCGGAGGAAATGGCTCTTTCGCAGTCGACACCCAGCGGCCAGTTCCCGGCCGAGTAGCGGGAGAGGGAGAAACCACCATGGACGCGACGCCAAAATCCTCCGGCATGGCTTTCGAAGAAACGCTCAACATGCGCCGCCTGCAGCAGGGGGAGTGCGTCGTGCCAATCGCCACCGTGTCCAGCCGGATGCTCGCCGTCACCGAGGAAATGCGCACGGTCATGGATTTTGCGCGAAACGTCCTGGAGGGCGACGGCCTGGGGCCCGATGCCTGCGATTTCATGTTCGGCAATCCGCAGGAAACGCCGTTGCGTGGATTTGTCGATGCATTGATCCGCCACGTCGAGCCACAGGATGTTCACTGGTTCGGTTATAAAAAGTACGATGCGCTGGCGCGCGAAACGGTGGCCCGTTCGCTCAGCCAGGCGCGAAGCCGGAACTACAAGCCAGACGACATTGCGATCACCGCGGGAGGGTTCGGCGCGATAGCGGCTGCGCTGCTCGCCGTGCTCGAGGTGGGAGAGGAGGTCATCTATCCGCGTCCCGGCTGGTTCGCCTATGGTGCCCAGATTCGCGGCGCGGCAGGGACACCCGTCGCCGTCGACCTAGCACCGGGAACCTATGACCTCGATCTCGAAAGGATTGAGGCAGCGATCACCCCGCGCACCCGCGTGGTGGTGGTCAACACGCCGCACAACCCGACCGGCCGCATCTTTCCCCGCGCTCAACTCGACGCGCTCGCCGACAAGCTCGCGGCCGCGTCCGAAAGATTTGGCAAGGTGATTTATCTCCTTGCCGACGAGCCCTATGCACGACTGGTGTTTGACGGCCATGCGCATATCAGTCCGGCCGAGAGCTACCCGCACACGCTGATCGCCTATTCCTTCGGCAAGACCTTGCTCGCGCCCGGCGAGCGCCTGGGCTGGCTCGCACTCGGGGCGGACATGCCCGAGGCCGATCGCATACTGTTGCGCGAGGCTGTCGACATAGCGCAGGTTTCGCACGGTTGGGCTTTCGCCGGCCGTACCCTGCAGCGGGCACTGCCTGATCTCGAGAAGCTCAGCATAGATGTCGCAGCCCTCGCGCGGCGCCGCGATCGCATGGTCGAAGGCTTGAGGGCAGCGGGATACGACCTGCCGGTGCCTGAAGGTACCTTCTATCTCATTCCACGCTCCCCAATACCGGACGACATGGCCTTCGCGGCACGCCTCGCAACTGACGGTGTCTGGGTGCTGCCCGGCAGCGTCGCCCAATTGCCTGGACGTCTGCGGATCAGTTTGACTGCAAACGACGGCATGGTGGAGCGCTCTTTGCCCGTCTTTGCGCGAGCGATCCGGGAAGTCGCAGCCTAACTCCTGGCGAGCAGGAGCTCACACAAGGGCTTCTGGTCCATCGCTTGAGCGATGGCTGGCGGCCGTTGCAATCGACTGCTGAATGCCAAATTAATAGGTCCTGATCCTAGTCAGGGATGCTTCAGCGCATCGCAAAACCTTCGCGGTCACGCCGGAATATCTGGAATCGACGCCGCGGCCTCGGCAGGGCGATGAGGGGCAGCGCAAGCTTCGACGGTCAATTGGCGCCTTCTAGCCGCCCAGCGCCTGGTCCAGATCCGCGATCAGATCATCGCCGTCCTCGATCCCGGCCGACAACCGCACCAGCGAATCGGAAATCCCGATCTCGGCCCGCTTCCCGGCCGGGATCGAGCCGTGCGTCATCAGCGCCGGGTGCTCGATCAGGCTTTCGACGCCGCCGAGGCTTTCGGCCAGCGTGAACAGTTGCGTGTGTTCGAGGAAGCGTTTGGTGCCGGCGAGGTCGCGGTCGAGCTCGACCGTGATCATGCCGCCGAAGGCGTGCATCTGCTTTCTGGCGATGGCGTGCTGCGGATGGCTGGGGAGACCGGGATAGATGACGCGGCGGATGTCGGGGCGGCTTTCCAGCCAGTGCGCAATCTTCTGGCCGTTCGACGAATGGCGCTCCATCCTCAGCGCCAGCGTCTTGAGGCCGCGCAGCGCCAGAAAACTGTCGAACGGCCCGGAAATGGCGCCAATCGCGTTCTGCAGGAATTTCAGCCGGTCGGCCAGATCCTTGTTGTCGCCGACCACGGCGACGCCGCCGACCATGTCGGAATGGCCGTTGAGGTATTTGGTCGTCGAATGCACCGATATGTCGATGCCGAGCTCCAGCGGCCGCTGCAGGTAGGGGCTGCAAAAAGTGTTGTCGGCGACCGAGAGCACGCCTTTGCGCCGGGCCAGTGCTGCGACCGCTTCGAGATCGACGACGCGCAGCAGCGGATTTGTGGGCGTCTCGACCCAGAGCAGTTTGGTTTCTGGGCGGATCGCCGCCTCGACCGCGTCCAGATCGGTGAAGTCGACGAAGTCGACCTGGAGGTTGGCCGAGCGCTTGCGCACCCGCTCCAGCAGCCGAAACGTGCCGCCATAGATATCGTCGGTGGCGACGACATGGGCGCCGGAATCGAGCAGTTCGAAAATGGTGGCGATCGCAGCCAGCCCCGAGGCGAAAGCGAAGGCGGCTGCGCCGCTTTCGAGATCGGCGACGGCGCGCTCGAAGGCAAAGCGGGTCGGGTTCTGGCTGCGGGCATATTCAAAACCCTTGTGCACGCCCGGGCTCTGCTGGCCGTAGGTGGAGGTCGCATAAATCGGCACCATCACCGCGCCGGTCGTCGGGTCGTGGCTCTGGCCGCCATGGATGGTGCGCGTCGAGAAGGCCAGGCGGTTGCTGCCCGATACGGTGGCTTTGATGGTCATCTTGCGCGGCGCCTCAGATGGTTGATCAGGTCGATGCGGGTTATCAGGCCGATGAACTCGTCGCCGTCGAAGACGATGGCGACCTCGTTGCGGTCGAACACCGGCAACAGCGCGTCCAGCGTCTGGCTGGCCTGCAGCGTGTGCAGATTAGCGGTCATCGCTGTGCGCACCGGTGCCTTGAAACGGTCCCAGCGGCTGTCATAGGGGCCTTCGACATGGGCGAGGATATCGCTTTCGTCGACGATGCCGACGAGCTTGCTGTCGTCCAGCACCGGCAGCTGCGAGACGTCCGAACGGCGCATGCGGCCATAGGCGTTGAGCAGGCTTTCGTCCGGGCCGACAGACACGATGTCGCCGGTGCGGTGCGTGCGCATCACCAGGTCGCGCAAATCGCCATGCTGCTCGTGCTCGGCGAGGCCCTGCTCGATCAGCCAGAAATCGTCGAACACTTTCGACAGATACTTGTTGCCGCTGTCGCAGACGAAGGTGACGACCCGCTTCGGCACGGTCTGCTCGCGGCAATAGCGCAGTGCCGCCGAAAGCAGCGTGCCGGACGACGAGCCGGCGAGGATGCCCTCCTTGGAAAGCAGGTCGCGCACCGCCAGCATGCTCTGCTTGTCGGGGATCGAGTAGGCCTTCTTGACCAGCGACAGGTCGGCATTGGGCGGGACGAAATCCTCGCCGATGCCCTCCACGGTCCAGCTGCCGGCCTCTTGCATCTTGCCGGTCTTGATCAGAGGCGCCAGCACCGAGCCGACCGGATCGGCAAGAATCATCTCGGTCTTCGGCGAGATTTTTGCGAAATAGCGGCCAAGCCCGGTCAGCGTGCCGCCGGAGCCGACGCCGACGACCACTGCATCGACGTCGCCGTCGAGCTGCGAATAGATCTCCGGACCGGTCGTGGTTTCATGGGCGTCCGGATTGGCCGGATTGGCGAACTGGTTGGCATAGAAGGCGCCAGGCAGCTCGGCGGCGATCTTTTCGGCCATGTCCTGATAATATTCGGCGTGGCCCTTGCCGACATCGGAACGGGTCATGCGCACTTCCGCGCCGAGCGCCCGCAGATGCTGGATCTTTTCGCGCGACATCTTGTCGGGCACGACCAGGATGATGCGGTAGCCCTTGGGGATGCCGACCTGGGCCAGGCCAAGGCCGGTGTTGCCGGCGGTCGCCTCGACGATGGCGCCGCCGCGCTTCAGCCTGCCCTGTTTTTCGGCGTCGGCGATCATCGACAGCGCAATGCGGTCCTTGATCGAGCCGCCGGGGTTCTGGCTTTCGAGCTTGATGAACAGCCGGCACTTGCCGATGTCGAATTTGCTCAGCTCGACAACCGGCGTCTGTCCGATCAGGTCGAGAACCGACGCGTAGGGCGGGCGCAGGCGGGACATTGCCCTGTCCGGGAGGGCGATCTTGTGCACGCTCATGCTGATGCTCCATGGTCAAGCGACCGCCTTGGGCAGGCTGTCAGCCTAGCTTCTTTTCCAGCCGTTTGCAGTCTGAAAGAAGATAGATCGTGCCAATCCGTTGGCCAGACTGGGAATGGGATTCCAGTTGTTCGGCCGTAGGGCCGATCCGTCACGCTAATCACGATACGGCCGCGGGTTCTTTCCCTGGAGGCTTCCGGACGCCGGCCCCAGCGTCAGGCACCACGTGGAATGGCCGGCATCCGCAACCCTTCACAATCTGTGACGTAGCCTGTGATCAGAAGGAATGTCTTCAACTGGGGATAATCCGTCGTCGGCCGCTTCCCATAAGGACAATATCACTTCGCGGAGTCCTGCGTCATCCTGACCTTCCGTCATGGTGGGAGGGCGCAGGAGACGGCCGTGAAACGCGCCCGGGAGTTTTGGTTCAGTAGTCGGAGACGGCCTAAGGGCTGTTAACTAGGCACAATAGACCGAGTGAGGGACCGTCATGACAAGGCATTGCCATCGTAGCCAGACGACTGGGCTTCCGCCGCATATCTCGGCCTGTCTTGCGGTAGCGATCACGGCGCTTCCGATTGCACCTACAATCGTTGCCGCTCAGGACATCGCGGCAAAGCCTCGTCTCATACTGCAGCTAACCGTCGACCAGCTGCGAGGCGACCTGCCGTCTCTTTATTATGATCGCCTGGGTAGTGGAGGGTTTCGCTATCTGCTCGACAAGGGGACGGTCTTCGCGGCGGCCCACCACTCCCACGCCAACACGGAAACCATCGTCGGCCACACAACACTGGCGACGGGCGCGCAACCGGCAATCCATGGCATGGTAAGCAACGTCTGGTTTGATCGTGCGAGCGGTGCGAATGTCTACAACATTGAGGACCCCCGATATCATCTTCTTAGCGTCGGCGCCGGGATAGACAAATCAACAGAGCTCGATCCAACTCAGAAGGTCGCCAAGGCCGACGGTCGTTCGCCAGCCGCGATCCTCGTAACGACATTTAGTGACGAGTTGGCGCTGACGACGGCTGGCCGAGCCAAAATATTCGGCGTTTCGGTCAAAGATCGCGGGGCTGTCCCCATGGCCGGCCATGCGGGAAAGGCTTTCTGGTTTTCGAAGGCCACTGCCGACTGGGTGACCAGCAGCTACTACTACGACAGCTACCCGGCATGGGTCGCCGACTTCAACAGCAAGCGCCCCACTCAGCAATATGCCGGTACCTCATGGGAATTGCTGCACGATCGTTCGACGTATTTGTTCGCTGACGCGGACGACCGACCGTGGGAGCTGGATTTCCCGATCAACAAAGATACAGGCGAAACCTACGGACGCGTCTTCCCACATTCTTACGGCCCGCCGGACGGGAAGTATTTTTCGACACTGCTGACGGTCAGCCCTGCGGGTGACGCCATGACGCTTGAGTTCTCGAAAGCACTGATCGAGAATGAGGGTCTCGGCAAAGACGCCATTCCTGACTATCTAGCCATAAGCTTTTCCTCAACCGACTACGTCGGGCATTTTTTTGGTCCCTCCAGTCTGGAGAGCGAGGACAATCTCCTACGACTCGACGGCGTCCTTGCCGATCTGTTCGCATATGTCGACAAGACAGTTGGGCTTGCCAACACTCTGATTGTCTTGTCGGCCGATCATGGCGGCCCGGAGATCCCCGCCTATCTCAACACGTTCGGAATACCTGGTGCCTATATCAAGCCTGACACGTGGGATAGGCAACCGGCTCTCGCCGCTCTCAAGAAGAGGTTCGGAATCGATAAGGAACTCATCGAGGGCTACACCCATCCATACATTTCCCTCAACCGCGAGGTCATTGAGGAGAAAGGCCTGGACATGGCAACGGTCGAAAGTGCGGTGGCGGTCGAGCTTGTCAAATTTCCCGGCGTAGCATTCGCTATTTCCAGCACGGCCCTTAGTCAGGCAGGCCTACCCGACACGGCAATTTCCCGGGCCGTATTGAACAACTTCAACCCGCAGCGCTCCGGCGATATTTATGTGGTGTTCGAGCCGCAGTGGTTTCTAAACGACTTTGATGGGCTAGAAGTCGCAGCCACTCACGGTTCCCCGTGGACATACGACACCTTTGTTCCCATCATCTTCGCTGGGGCAACCGTGCCAGCTCAAACTGTCTTTCGAAAAGTGCAGACGGTCGATGTAGCGCCGACGCTTGCGGCGGTCGTTGGCGCCAAACCGCCTTCTGGCGCCTTCGGCGGGCCTTTGGTGGAGATTCTAACGCCGCTCGTATCACCGATGAAATAAGGGCTTTTGCGGCTTGTCCGTTATGGGTCTCAATTCGAGATATTCGCAGCAGGGTCGGCGGTGACCACATTGGGTCACGATTTCGCGCTGAGCAAGGACGCGATTGCGCCAGAGTTTGACACTGCCAGGCGCCCGTCCTGAGGCCGCTTTCATTCAGAATCTCGTCATGTTCGCGGCAGGCGGATTAGGCGATTGCTCGACGCTCGCCTTGTACTCCGCTACCACCTTCAACAACGGCCCGAGGACCCAATTGTACATCTCGCCGATGTTGTGCTCCTCCTGTGGATCTGACTCGATGTTGAACACCTTTGGATAGCCGTTCATCGGTGCCGCGCTGCTCCGATTCCGCCCATCAGCATGGCGCCGCCTGCACCGCTGCGGCCGGGTGCCACATCGGCGAAATAGGCACGGAACTGCTTCCACCGGGCCGCGACCAGATTGGGGCCGACAAAGGTCAACAAATGCTCGCGCTGTTCGCCGTCATTGCTGCCGAGCAGCAGATCGCTTTGATCGACACCGTCGATTGGCCTGTCGTCCGGCACCTTGCCGCCCGCAAGCTGCGCGAAGGTAGGGAAGAAATCCATGATCGACAACATGGCGTATGACGATCGCGGCTTTATATGCTCCGGCCAGCGGATCATGGCGGCAGTGCGGATAGCCCCCTCGCTGACGTCACCGAGAGCGCCGCGATAGGGCCCGCTCGTTCCGATGTCCGGCATATCGCCTCCGAATGCGATCGTACCGGGGCCATCAGGGCCGTTGTCGGAGGCGAAGACCACAATGGTGTCTTTCTCCAGGCCGAGCTCATTCAATGAATCAAGCATCTTGCCCACAATGGCGTCCCCCTCCATCAAGGAATCGCCGAATTGCCCGATGCGTGATGCCCCTTCGAAGCGCTTCGATGGCAGGTTCGGAAAGTGCGTCCGAGAAATCGGCAAATAGAGGAAGAACGGCTTGCCTGCTGCCTTCTGGCGCGTCATGAAATCGACGCCGTGGTCCACCAGTTCCCAGTCGATCTCGCGTCGCACTTCCTCGGTATAGGGTTTCACCGGCGTTAGCGGCTCTCCTCGTTTGGCCTCGACGATCTGCGGCCCCATGTCGAGGGGAATGTCGACGGACTTGGTCTGGAGGCCCTGACGAATCATGCCGAACGCGTCCCAGGTGTCACCTGGAGGGATGCCGTAGAACTCATCGAAGCCTTGGTTCTGCGGCTGACTATAGGTTTGCGCACCGAGGTGCCACTTGCCGAAAATCGCAGTGGCATACCCGGCGTCGCGCAGCATTTCGGCCATGGTGACTTCTTTCGCCGGCAGCGAAAAAGGCGTGCCCGCGACCGCAACTAGCGATAGCCCGGAGCGGATGGAGTAGCGCCCGGTCATCAATGCGGCGCGTGAGGGCGAGCAGGATGGCTCGACCAGGAACTGCGTCAGCCGCAGACCCTCTGAGGCGAGCTGGTCGATACGCGGCGTTGGCGACCCGCGCAGTTCACCGCCGCCGTAGACGCCGATGTCGCCGTACCCGATATTGTCGGCGAGAATGAAAAGGATGTTAGGCTTCGATTGCTGCGCTGACGCCGTGGCTACAAGCATCGGATGAGCAACAAGCAACGTGCCGACGGCCAGTGCACCGACCATGTGTTGCCTCGGCTTGAACCACTTCATCTCAAGATCACCACGCAAGCTCAGTGGGCCGAATAGTCCGCCAAAACCTGAACCCCGCATATTGTCCTTTCGGGAAGCTGCCGACGACCGCTTGGCTCCATCTAGGGGACGTTCACCTTCGAGCACCGTCAAGTCCGAGTTGTGTTAACTCAGGACATCGGATACTGGAGATTCTTCCCTGCACCACAAGCGGACCTACTGCTCCCGTGAAGAGTTTCGGGCGCCGGCAGGCGTACGAAAGTCCCCGAGGAAGGAACCCGCGGGGGGCGCAGTAGAGCGCCGACCTCGCCCTACCCCAGCAGCCGCCGGCTCAGCCGCGCGCACTGGACGCGAATATCGGGAATGGCGTCGATCTCGAAGAAGGTGCCGCGCGTCAGCGGCCCGACCGCGAGAATCTTGGCCGATGCGGTGCCGTCGCTGGCGATGACCTCGCAACTGTCTGATACGTCGAGGCCAAGGCGCAGCGAGTCCGGCCGGGCCAGCCCGCGGTCGACCAGCGACCGCACCACGCTGTTCGACGTTGTCGAGATGTCCCTGGCGATGCCGGTGCAATCGTAGATGCGGGCGACGTCGAACGTCTCGATGTTTTGCGTGTGGCGCGACTGGACCTGCACGCTGAATTCGTCGCCCGCCGTGATGCCGACGACGCGTCCGGCGACAAGCCGGATGCGGCCCGACTGCACCGCCTCGGTGACACGGCCATAGACTTCCGGCGCCATGCGATGGCGGTGGATGTCCCACCACGCCTTGGTGTGCTCGACGAAGCGGCGCTTGGCCGAAGACGGCCAGTTTTGCCAGATCTTCTGGTTGAACGGCCTGAGACCGTCGACGACGTCGCGCCAGTCGATGCCGGCCTTCTGGTTTTCCCGGATCAGGTCGCGGAACCAGCCGACGAAATAGGAGAGCTGGGTGCCGAGCGGAATGTCGGCGACGTCGAGCCTGATCGGATTGCCCTTGCGGTGCGGCGAAGGCAGCAGGCCGCGCCGCGACACCGCAATAATCTCGCCGCGATGGCCGCGTTGTTCGAGCGACAGGAAGGCATCGACCATGCTCAACCCCGTGCCCAGCACCAGGACTCGGGCTTCCCCGTCGAGCACGGTGTCGGCCTCGGATCCCATCCTGATCGCATGGCCGTGGCCGGCGCCCGGCTCCTCGTCATGCCCGGTCGCCAGCACGGCAAGGTGGGCTACGACGCTGGTGCCGTTGGCCAGCGCCACCTCGACCCCGGATCCGGTCGGCGAGATCGACAGGCTCTCCTCGCGGATCAGGCGAAGACGCCCCGTCTCGCGCGCCTCGAGGTCGTCCAGCAGTTCCTTCAGATAGCGGGCATAGACGCTGCGCGGTGCGTAGACCGGCGCCTGCTCTGGGGTTGCCAGGCCGCGCTCAAGCAGCCAGCGCCAGAAATTGCCGGGGTCGTCGGCATACGCGCTCATGCCGGCCGCGCTGACATTCAGCACATGCGCCGACAGCAGCGTGGAATAGGCGATGCCCTGGCCGAAATGCGGGCGCTTTTCGATCAGCGTGACACGGAGATCGGGATTGGGGGACTTCAACAGATGCGCGGCAAGGACGACGCCGCTGGCGCCGCCGCCGATGATAATGATCGAACCTGGGACGATTGAATTTGCGCGGCCGGTCATGCGCGCACCAAGTGCCTGAGGAGCCGTCGGTTCCGGCTCAGGCCTGGATTTTCAACGCAGCCGAAAGCTCGTCGTCGCCGGCCATATCGCGCATCTCGGCGAGGCTGCGCTGATCCAGCACCTCGGCGATCGCTTGCCGGACCTCCAGCATCAGATGTCGGACTTGGCATGTCGCCTCGTTGCAGTCTTCACAGCGCTGATACCGGGTGCGGCTGGCGCAGGGAATGGGGGCAAGCGGACCGTCGAGCACGCGCACGACGTGGCCGATCTTGATTTCATCCGCCGGCCGCGCCAGGCGGTAACCGCCCTCCTTGCCCTTGCGGCTCTGGACAAAACCGGCATTGCGCAGTTCGCCGAGGATGGCGTCGAGAAATTTCTTCGGGATGTTGTTTCCGGTGGCGATATCACCAACGAAGGCGAGCTGACCAACCGGCAGCCGCGCCAGATGGATGAGCGCCTTGAGGCCGTACTTGCCCTTTTTTGTGAGCATGGACCGAACGTTTCTCTGTCATGCGATGGCGCAGGGCCACCGGGTGCGAACCGCCTAGCGTGCGTCCCCACCGCGTCCGCGTCCAGGCTTTCAAGACACATAAATTCTAGTGACATGATATACAAGACGGGCACCATTGATTTTGCTTGATTTTCAAGCCGCTGCGACTACTTGCCGGACGTTCTTTCCTCCTGAAGCCGCGAGGCACGCCAAAGGGGACAGCCTGCGCACTATCTTCATGCGCGATTGCCGCGATATGGGCATCGCTCTTCGTTCTCGAAATTCCTGCAATGTCGATAAGACTACTATACTAAGCCCTATTACAGGGACCGGTTTTTAAAACGTCGGCCATTCGCAGCATTCATTTGCCGAAGCTGCGCGCAAAACAGGAAATGCTTGTTTGCGGCGGGCGCGGATTCGCCAGTCGACCGAAACGCCGCCAGAGGTAGTTCGAGTGTCAGGGGAGCGAACGGTTCGCCCACACCAGTCCGCCCAGGCCGACCAGCGCAGTGACGATGCCGATATAGAGCCATTGCGACTGGCCGGTCATGAAGCTGCCGCCGACGAGGCCGATGCCCTGCAGCGACCACAGCGCACCGATGGCGAACACAATCAACGCCAGCAGATTTTTGATCAATCTCATCGTCGGAATTCCCTTCCCAAGTCGATCTTCAATTCAGCCATGACCGCGATGGCAAAGCGAAAGGACATGACCCGATCGCTCTCACATCTACTTGCATGACAGGGCCGGGTCTTGCCGGAAAAAACCCGGTGCTGGTGCGAAGACCACCAGACATACATCGGCGCAATCCAGACATTCCATGACAGACTGTTTCCCGCCGACTCCAAACGTGTACTGTAGTCATGGAACCGCCAGACGACTGCCGCATTTGGTGCCTCATTCCATCCGTAACGGCCGGGTCTGTCAAACGGAGCCGCTAGGCGCAGATGAAGAAACCCAACCAGACCGCGCTTGTCGCGGCGACGATTGCGGCTGGCCTGATGGTCGGCGTATCCACCTCCCCTGCCGCCGCGCAATGCGGCCGCGCCTCCTGGTACGCGCTGACCTCGAAGACCGCTTCCGGCGAACGCATGAACCCGTCGGCGCTGACGGCCGCGCACCGCACCTTGCCTTTTGGCACCAAGCTCAGGGTCACCAACCGCAAGAACGGCCGCAGCGTCGTCGTGCGCATCAACGACCGCGGCCCGTTCATCAAGGGGCGCGTGATCGACCTGTCGAAGGGCGCCGCAGGGCGGCTCGGCTTCATCAGCTCGGGCCATACTGCTGTGTGCACCGACCGCGTGTGATGCCACGCGTCTGAGATGCGGTCTTCACGGCCGAATGGCCGGGCTGCCCCTCATCGCCCGGCCGGGCACTCTCCCGTATAGTGACGGGGAGAAGGACGCCTTCGCCAAGGATTTCGCCAATCTCCAGCGTTGCAGAAGGGTGCCGAGGTTGCGGCCAGCTTCCCTTCTCCCCGTCACTATACGGGGAGAAGGTGCCGGCAGGCGGATGAGGGCAGCGCAAACCTGAAGCGATTGCCCATGCTCTCTCCGGCACCTTTCGCAGTTGCACAATAAGCCGGCTGCCGCCGTTCAAAACCGGTTTTCAACGCCTTAGACGAAAGTATCAGGATTAATCAATTCACTTGAACTATTGCATCGCAGCAGTTTGTTGTTAACCTTCGCGCGAGAGATTCAAGGCTCGGCACTGCTGTCGTCCCTTCGGTCGCAGCAGCGGAGTTCTCAATGTTCTACCAGCTCTACGAATTGAACCAAGCCGCCGTGCAGCCGGCCCGCGTCTATGCCGATGCGGTGCGGATGTTCTACACCAATCCGCTCAATCCGTTTGCGCACACGTCCTGGGGCCGCTCAGTCGCGGCGACGGCCGAATTGTTCGAGCGCACGACGCGCCGCTACAGCAAGCCGCAGTTCGGCCTGACCAAGACCGTCGTCGACTGGAAAAGCGTCGATGTCACCGAAAAGACGGTGTGGTCGCGGCCGTTCTGCAATCTGCTCCGTTTCGAGCGGGCGGTTCCCGCCGGCCGCCGGCCTGATCCGAAGCTGCTGATCGTGGCGCCGATGTCCGGCCACTACGCGACGCTGCTGCGCGGCACGGTCGAGGCGATGCTGCCGCATGCCGACGTTCATATCACCGACTGGGTCGACGCCCGCATGGTGCCGATCAGCGAGGGCAGCTTCGACCTCGACGACTATATCGACTACATCGTCGACATGCTGCATGCGCTAGGCCCCGACACCCATGTTATGGCGGTGTGCCAGCCGTCGGTCCCGGTGCTGGCGGCGGTGGCGCTGATGGAAACGCGGGGCGACCCGTTCGTTCCCTCGACGATGACGCTGATGGGCGGGCCGATCGACACCCGCCGCAATCCGACCGCGGTCAACCTTCTGGCCGAGGAAAAGGGCACCGACTGGTTCCGCGACAACGTCACCATGCAGGCGCCGTGGCCGGTGCCGGGCTTCGGCCGCGAGGTCTATCCCGGCTTCCTGCAGCTTTCGGGCTTCATGAGCATGAATCTCGACCGCCACATCATCGCCCACAAGGACTTCTTCATGCATCTGGTGAAGAATGACGGCGACAGTGCCGAGAAGCACCGCGACTTCTACGACGAATATATGGCGGTGATGGATCTGACAGCGGAGTTCTACCTGCAGACGGTCGACACCGTGTTCGTGCGCCATGCTCTGCCCAAGGGCGAAATGATGCATCGCGGCGTCGCCATCGATCCCGCCGATATCCGCAATGTCGCGCTGTTCACGGTCGAGGGCGAAAACGACGACATTTCAGGCCTCGGCCAGACGCGGGCCGCGCACGACCTCTGCATCAACATCCCCGCGGACAGGCAGGCTCACTACATGCAGCCGGCGGTCGGCCATTACGGCGTCTTCAACGGCTCGCGCTTTCGCTCCGAAATCGTGCCGCGCATCGTCGACTTCATCACCAGCTATGGCCGCCAGACCCGCGTTGCGGTGAGGCCGAAGCTGGTTCGCACCGCCAAAAAATAAAGATGTCCCGGATGGCAGCCGCCGTTCAAGTCGACCTGTTGCACAATAGCCGCGCTTTCGGCCGCGCGGGTAACCATATCGCAAAACTGGCCGTTGGTATAATTGACAGGGACTGTAGATCGCCCTTAACGTTTCGTTAACAACAAGGGACGAGGGGGACAATGATTTCCTCACCAATGGCGAGAGGGCTGCGCGTGTGCGCCCTGTTAGGGCTGGCTCTTGCGACAGGCTGGTCTACGGCGGCTTCGGCGGCCGGACCAATGGCGACCGGCGGCCCGACATCGCAGCCGATCGGCCATTACGATTTCTGCAAGACCAGTCCGGCCGAATGCTCGATCCACCCGGGCAATCTCACCCCCGCCACCATGACCGGCGCGCTCTGGCGCAAGATTCTCAGCGTCAACGCCAGGGTTAACAACGCCGTCAAGCCGATAAGCGACATCGACATTTATGGCAAGGACGAGGTCTGGGCCTACCCCGTCAGGGGTGTTGGCGACTGTGAGGACTATGTCCTGGAAAAGCGCCGCGAATTGAACCGCTTGGGCGTGTCCTACGCCAATCTTCTGATGACCGTCGTGCGCAAGCCGGACGGCGAGGGCCATGCCGTGCTGACCGTGCGCACAAGCAAGGGCGACTACGTCCTCGACAATCTGGACGGAAAGGTCCGCTCATGGGACCGGACCGGCTACCGCTTCCTCAAGCGGCAGGCGATCGACAATACCGGTCGCTGGGTGTCGATCCGTGATGGCCAGCCGGTTCTGGTCGGCGCGGTCCAGTAGGGTTTTTGCAAGCGACCACTGGATCGCTGGTTTTCGCGCTACCTGTTCCAGGCGTTTGCGCTGCCCCTCACCTGCCTGCCGGCATCCTCTCCCCGTATAGGGACGGGGAGAGGGGTGCTGTCATCGAAGGTTTCGCCAATATCCGGCGTTGCCGGAGGGATGCCGAGGCTACGGCCAGCCTCTTTCTCCCCGTTTACGGGGAGAAAGGCCCGGCAGGGCAATGAGGGGCGGCGCCAAAATCGACAATTGATCGCCACCACACGAGTCGGACAAACACTACGTCCGCCCCAGCGCGGCGCGGATCGATGCGGTGATGCGGCGAAGCTCCGCCTCGTCTAGTTTTTCGATGTTTTCGGCCAGGACATTGGCAAGCTCGGTGGCGGCGGGGCTGAGGCCCGACGTGTCGAGTTTTACCCGCGGGTGCGAGGTCTCGGCCAACCGCGCCAGTTCTTCGGCATCGTCCCAGATGACATTGAAATAGCCGATGATCTTCTGGATCAGCGTCCAGGTCGGCGCGCCGCGGCGGCCGTGCTCCAGCGCCGACAGATAGGCGGCGCTGACGCCGATCGCCCTGGCCATGGCCTTTTGGCTGACGCCGCGTTCGCTCCGCAGGGCGCGAAGCTTTTCGCCGAACGGGGTCACAAGGCCATCCTCGTGGGGTGCATCCGCATCAGCGCGCGCGCCGCAGGCGGACATAGAGCGCGCCCGAGCCGCCATGCTTGCGGGCGGCGTGGTCGTGGCTGGAGACCAGCGGCCTGAATGCGGGTGTCGACAGCCAGGCCGGCACGGCGCGCCGCAAGATGCCGTCGCCGCCCGACGAGGAGCCCTTGCCGGTGATCACCAGCACATAGTGGATGCCGCCGGCATGCGCCCGGTGCAGGAAGGAAAACAGCAGCGAATAGGCTTCGTCCTGGCTCAGGCCGTGCAGATCGACGCGGCCTTCGATCGGCAGCCGGCCCTTCGACAGTTTTTCCAGCGTCGGCTCGTCGAGCGCATGCGAAACATGCTGCGTCCTGGCTTTCGTGGCCGCAGCAGGAGCCATCGCCTGGTCACGCAGCGGTGGCTTGGTGTCATCAGCGATGTCCGCCGGGATGTCGATGGCGGACTTGCCCTTTAGCGGCCTGGCGGTGCGCGCCACCAGGTTCCACAGCACCCGGTCGTCCTCGCTCAGCCTGTCGATGCGCCGGGTCATCGCCCCGCTCCCGGCACAAGCCGACGCGGGATCAGCGCGTAGAAATCGGCAGGATTGCGGACAACGCCGGCGATCTCGCCGGCCGCATCTCCCGTACCAATGAACAGGTCGCCGCGGGCCGGGCCGGTGATGGCCGAGCCGGTGTCCTGCGCGATCATCAGCCGCCGGAACGACTTGTTGTCGAAGGCGGTCAGCGACGGCCCGTCGATGTAGAACGGCGTGCCGAATGTATGCAGCAGATGGTCGACAGCGACGGAGCGGCCCGGCGTCAGCGGCACCTTTGCGGCGGCGATCGGCCCGAGTTCCGGGTCGTCGATCGCAGCCGCCTCGCTGGCGGAAATCTCGCGGAAAAAAATATAGGAGCGGTTGCGCCACAGGAGCTCGTCGACGCGCTCAGGATGCGCCTTGAACCAGGCGCGGACCGACTGCATGGTTACCGCTTCCAGCGGGATTTCGCCAAGCTCACTCAGGATCTTGCCCGGTCCGGTAAAGCGCTGGCCGGATTTGGCGGCATAGGTGACGCGGCAAAGCCGGCCGTCGGTCATGGTGAGCCGCGCGGAACCCTGTACGTGGATGAAGAAGGCATCGACCTTGTCGGCGAGCCAGGCGATTTCCAATCCCCTGCCCGCCAACCCCTTGCCGACGAGCGCGCCGCGCTCGATCTCACTACGGTCGAAATACTCGACCGGTCCGTCCGGCGTGGCACGGCCGAAGGCGAGATAGGGATCCATGCCGACGGGCCGGTTGGCGACCCCGATGTCGACGAGATCGGCCGGACGCGACAGCAGCGGCACCGTAAATCGTTCGGTTCGCACCGGCGAAGCGTCGACCACCGGTTCATAGAAGCCGGTGACGAGGCCGGCGCCGCTTTCCGCTGCAATGTGCGCCGGCATGAAATGTCGCTCGAAGAAGGCGCGGGCTTCGCGCCGGTCGGTTGGCGACACGGTGCGGGCTGCAGCATAGGCCTCGGTGAAGGCATTGAAGTCGACACCGAGCCCGCCGGAGCGATAGGGTTTCGCCAGGACCTGAAAAGCCGAACGCCGGAAAGCGGCGAACGCAGCCAGATGGTCGTCCTCGTCCCAGCCGGGCAGATCGTCAAAGGATTTTTCACGGAACGCCTGAGAAAGCGACACGACAGACCCCGCCTTGGTCCGGGCTCAGTCTTCTTCTTCGGTGGCGACGAGCTTCCAGTTCGGGTCGCGCGAGCGCGTATCGCGGGCAAAAGTCCAGACATCCTTGACCTCGGCGACGGTTTCGGGGTCGCCATCGATGACGGCGCCGGCCTTGTCGCGCGTTGCCGAAATCAGTTCGCTGACAATGCGCAGCGTGATATGCGCCTCGCTCCCCTTCATCTCGGCGGAAACGATGTCGGCCTTGTCTATGCCGACGAAGGAGGACTGGATCTTTTCCGACTTCGCCTCGCGGTCGCCGATCGCCGCGACGAAGCCGTCATAGACCTCGCGCGACAACAGGTTCTTCAGCGTCTTGCGGTCGCCATCGGCATAGGCCATGACGATCATCTCATAGGCCATCTTGGCGCCGTCGACGAAGGTCTTGGGGTCGAATGCCGGATCATTGTCCTTGATTGCGCGCAGGCCCTTGTTGAGATCGGTGTCAGGCTTGGCGAAGGCGTCGATCGCCGCATAGGCGTCGATTGCCGGCTCTCCCGGCGCTCGCTTGCGCGGCAGCGAGACCACATTCTCGGGCTTCTGGGCGTCGTCGCGGCTGCGGCCCGCCGTATAGGGATCGAAGGGCGGGCGCTCACTGCCGGTGCGGCGGCCGAGCACATTGCGCAGCTGGAAAAAGATCACAACCGCCGCAACCAGAAAAAAAATCGTGCCGAAGTCGAAGAATCCCATATCTTCCGCCAATCAATCCCTACTCCGGCCGGACCGCCCGGCCAGGCAATGGCTGCGGTCGCATAGCGTTCAACATCCAAAGCATATAGAACGCAAGCTGCAATCATTCAAATTAAAGGCAGCCATACCTATCTAAAAGCTTCAGTGCCAGCGGCGATTGCCCGCCGGCTGGTAAAACGTCGAAACGATCGGTCAAGATTTGCGCATTTCGCTGCTTCCCCTGTTCATCCTCGCGCTTCCGCTGCTGGAGATCGCTGGTTTCGTCGTTGTCGGCCGCCAGGTCGGCGCCCTGGCGACGGTCGGCCTGGTGCTGGCTTCGAGCATCGCCGGCGCGCTGTTGTTGCGATACCAGGGATTTGGAGTGATGACCCGGGTCCGCGCCGAAATGGACGCCGGACGTGATCCAAGCCGTCAGCTCGCGCATGGCGCCATGATCGTGCTGGCGGCGATCCTGCTCATCATTCCCGGCTTCATCACCGACATTCTCGGCATTCTGCTGCTGCTGCCGCCGGTCCGCGACCTCGCCTGGCGCCGGCTGAAAGGCCGCATCGTGATGGCGACCAGTTTCGGCACCGGCGGATTCCGGGCGCGGCAACGCGACAAGACCATCGACCTCGACGACAGCGACTATTCGCGCGGCGACGAGCGCGGCCCCGATCGCAATTCCCCCTGGCGCCGCCTCAAGGACGAGTAGATCGCCTTTAAGCACGAGCAGCTCGGCGCGGCTCTCACTTCTCCCTTGTGGGAGAAGGTGGCCGAGCGAAGCTCGGACGGATGAGGGGTGTTCCAGCTTGGCACCGACGGCGATCCGTCCAACACCCCTCAACCGTCTGGGCGCTACGCGCCAAGGGGAGAAGGAGGCTCCTGCCCCGCAAAGCGGGCAAACCTTGTCTTGTCATGCCGGCCATGGTAGCGAACGCCCGATTTCAATCCGGTCAGCAACGCTGCCGAGGCAAAAGGACAAAGGCTTATGGCCAGCAAAGACGACGCGCCAACCGGTGCGGCCAGTGGCAACGGCGACGCGACGCAGCCTTCGCTCAACGTGCTTGCCCAATATGTGAAGGACCTTTCCTTCGAAAGCCCCGGCGCGCCGAACTCGCTGCGCGGCCGCGACAAGGCTCCCGGCATCGCCATCAACGTTAATGTCAACGCCAACCCGCTTTCGGACAAGCAGTTCGACGTCAATCTGACGCTGAACGCCAAGGCGTCCTTCGACAAGGAAGTGCTGTTCAACGTCGAGCTGGTCTATGGCGGCGTGTTCGCCATCAGCGGCTTCCCGCAGGAGCACATGCTGCCGCTGCTGTTCATCGAATGCCCGCGGCTGCTGTTCCCGTTCGCCAGGCAGATCATCGCCGAGGCGACGCGCAATGGCGGCTTTCCGCCGCTGATGCTCGATCCGATCGATTTTGCGCAGATGTTCCAGCAGAAGCTGGCCGAGGACCAGGCCGCCAGCAAGGTCAAGGTGAGCTGAGAAGGCTATCTCGGTAGGTTTGAAAAGCCCGGCGCGAAGCCGGGCTTTTTGTTGAGAAGCCGGCAGGACAGAGGGGGGCGCGAAGGATCGCTGCGGGTCGGCTGGTCCTGAACGCCCCTGCCGCACCCGTCAAAAATCACTATGCCGCGGAACTCGCTTCCCGGGCGACGCGTAGCCAGAGCGCTTTTTCGCCCAATGTGCCGACCATGCTCGCATGCGCGGCGCGCTCTGCTTCGGTCAGGCGAGACGGCAGCGCTATTGGCCGCGCGCCGATGCTGATGTCAATATCGTCGACGTTTCTCCTGCCGCCGGCCGGCGCCGTAGCGCTGTCGAGGATGAGCGCCGCCTGCTTGCCGCCGATGAGCTCGATATAGACCTCGGCCAGCAATTCCGAATCGAGCAGCGCGCCGTGCTTGGTGCGGCGGGCATTGTCGATGCCATAGCGCCGGCACAATGCGTCCAGCGAATTGGGCCCCATCGGATGCTTGCGGCGCGCCAGCGCCAGCGTGTCGACGACAAGTCCGGGGTCAACGACCGGGTGGCCAAGCCGGCCGAATTCGACATTGAGGAAAGCGATATCGAAAGTCGCATTGTGGGCGACCAGCTTGGCGCCGTCGATGAAGGCAAGAAACTCCTCCGCGATGTCGCTGAAGGTCGGCTTGCCCATCAGGTCGGCGGCGCTGATGCCATGAACCGCCTGCGCCTCGGCATGAATCGGTCGTCCCTGCGGATTGAGGTAGTGGTGGAAGCTGCGGCCGGTCGGGAAGCGATTGACCAGCTCGATGCAGCCGAGCTCGATGACGCGGTCATCGCGGAAATCGAGGCCGGTGGTTTCCGTATCGAAGATGATCTCACGCATCGAATCAGTCCGTTGGGTCCGGCGTTAATCCAGCCGAATCATGATGGGAACAAATTGGCAACATATTACGCCGGGCGCAAGCGCCGTTAACCAAGCTTGCCGGCTTTATCCCCGACCAGTTTCGCGACGATCGCATTGACCGCCGCGCGCGCCGCATCAAAACCCTGTCCGCTGTCGATGATGAAATCGGCGGCCTCGCGCTTTTCGGCGTCGGGAACCTGCCTGGCCAGGATCGACGCCAGTTTCTCCTCGCTCATGCCCGGCCGCGCCAGCACCCGGGCGCGCTGGATGTCGGGCGACGCGCTGACGACCACGACCTTGTCGACGCGGTCGCGGCCGCCGGTTTCGAATAGCAGCGGGATATCGAGAACGACAAGCGGCGCGCCGGCAGCCCGATTCCTGGCCAGGAAAGCGTCGGCGTCGGCGCGGACCAGCGGGTGGATGATTGCTTCCAGCCGTTTCAGTGCGGCTGCATCGCCGAGCACCCGCTCGGCCAGCTTGGTGCGATCGACCGAGCCGGATTTTGTCGTTCCGGGAAACGCCGCCTCGACCAGTGGAGCCGCCTTGCCTGCGTAGAGGCGATGCACCGCCTCGTCCGAATCGTGGACAGGCACGCCGGCCTCGGCAAACATCCTGGCCGTCGTCGACTTGCCCATGCCGATCGATCCGGTGAGGCCCAGCACGATCATTCTTTTTACTCCTTGGCGCCGAGATCGGCGACGATCATCTGCCGCAATTCGGCAGTGACCTCAGCCCTGATGCCGAACCAGCGTTCGAAGCCGGGCACCGCCTGGTGCAGCAGCATGCCGAGCCCGTCGACGGTCTTCAGGCCCCGTGCTGTGGCTGCGGCCAGTAATGGCGTTTCCAACGGTACATAGACAATGTCGGTGACGATGGCATGGTCCGGCAGCCTGGCCGGATCGGCGGACAGGCCTTCATTGCCATGCATGCCAAGCGCTGACGTGTTGACCAGCAGGCCGGCATCGGCAAGCAACTCGCCGGTCGCCGCCGTGCCGTGGGCCGAGACCCCGGCGCCGAAGCGGTGGCGCAGTTCCTCGGCTCGGGCGAGCGTCCGGTTGACGATGCGGATGTCGCCAATCCCGCGCCGCTTCAGCGCCTGGATGACCGCGCGGGCGGCGCCGCCGGCGCCGAGCACCACCGCCGGGCCGTTTGTGGCCCAGCCCGGCGCATGCTCGTCGAGATTGGCGGCAAAGCCATGGGCGTCGGTGTTGCCGCCGCACAGTTTTCCGCCCTCGAACCACAGCGTGTTGACGGCGCCGATCTGTTCGGCCGCGTCGTCGCGGCACGTCGCCAGCGCGAAGGCGGCCTCCTTGTGCGGGATGGTGACGTTGCCGCCACGATAGCCATTCGCCTCGAGCGTTTCGACGAATTCGGCAAAAGCCTCCGGCGCAACGTCGATCGCCCGGTAGCTGCCGTCGATACCGTATTTCGCCAGCCAATAGGCGTGGATCTTCGGCGACCGCGAATGCGCGACCGGGTGGCCGGTGACGAAGGCCTTTTTCGCGGCCTCAGCCATCGATGGCTCCGAGCTCGCGCAGCTTGGCCAGAACGGCCAGAAGCGGCAGGCCGACAATGGTGAAATAGTCGCCCTCTACTCTTTCGAACAGCTGGATGCCCTCGCCTTCGATCTGGTAGGCGCCGACGCTGGACAGCGCCTTGGCGCCGACCCGTGCCAGATGGCGGCCGATAAAGGCCGGATCGAGCTTTCGCATGGTCAGGCTGGCGACACCGACATGCCGCCACAGGACCGCTCCGTCGCGGGCCAGCACCACGGCGCTGTTGAGCTGATGGGTCTTGCCCGACAGCGCCAGGAGATGGCGGCGCGCGGCTTCCATGTCGGCCGGCTTATGAAACACTTCGTCGCCGAGCGACAGCGTCTGGTCGCAGCCGAGCACCAGGGCGCCCGGCTTTCGCTCGCTGACCTCGGTGGCCTTGGCCTCGGCCAGCACCAGGGCAACGTCCTCGGGCGAGATACCGCTGCCCTGCAAGGGTGCTTCGAGCGCGCGCTCGTCGACTTCCGCCGGAACCGCCTCGACCGCCACGCCGGCATTGACAAGCAGCGCCTTGCGGAACGGGCTGCCCGAGGCAAGGATGATTTTTTCGGCCATTTTTATCGCCCGATTTCTGACGCCCACTAGGGTGTGTCGAGATTCAGGTCAGGCCGCGCCGAAAATGGTGGCTTCCGAGAACCGGAGCGGAGCGTACTTTTCGTACGTGAGCACCGGAAGCGCAGGAAGCCGCCGTTTGCAGGCCGGCATCACCTGAATATCACACGCCCTAGCGCGTCTTGCCGCGCAGGGCAACGATGGCCGCCGCCGTCTCCTCGATCGAGCGGCGGCTGACGTCGATCATCGGCCAGCCATGCCGCGTGCAGATCTGGCGGGCGTAGGCGAGTTCCTCGCTGATCGCGGCGCGGTCGACATAGTCGGTCGGCTCGTAGGCGCTGGTGTTGCCGAGGATGCGATTCTGGCGAACCTGCGAGATGCGCTCGGCGGTGGCGATCAGCCCGACAATCAGCGGCTTCGTGGCGTTGACCAGGCTTTCCGGCACCGGCACGCCGATGACGATCGGGATGTTGGCGGTCTTGATACCGCGATTGGCGAGATAGATGCTGGTCGGCGTCTTCGAGGTGCGCGAAATGCCGACGAGCACAATGTCGGCGTCGTCCATATTGGCAGGCAGCTGGCCGTCATCATGCTCCATGGTGAAGTTGAGCGCGTCGATGCGGCGGAAATATTCGGCGTCCAACACATGCTGGGCGCCGACGCGGCGGCCGGCCGGCGTGCCGAGATAGGACTGGAACACGGTCAGCACCGGTTCCAGCACGGAGACGCAAGGCAGGCCCATGGCAGCGCAGCGCTCGTCGATGCCGCGGGCGAGCTTCTGGTCGACGACCGTATAAAGGATGATGCCCGGCTCCTCCTCGATGTCCTCGAACACTTTCGTCACCTGCTTTTCGGTGCGGATCAGCGGGTAGATGTGCTCGATGGCGCGCGCATCCTTGTATTGCGCCGAAGCCGCGCGCCCGGCCGCCAGCAGCGTTTCACCGGTGGCATCGGAAATCAGGTGTAGGTGAAAGAAGCTCTGGGGTTTGTTCACAGGGGTTCGTTCCAAGCTGTGGGCCGATGTGGATAAGGTCGGTCGGAAAGATCGGCCGGTTCGGGGCGACTGTATCAGATGCCAGTTTGTCCACAATTCGCTGCGCTGCCGACTTCGTCGGGCGGCTGGGGACAAGTCCGGGGACGGGCTTTTTCGACTCGGCCCCATCCACAGGACCATTTTCTCCAGGTGGGCGGTAACGTATTGTTCCCAGTTGGAAATTTCCAACTGTCCCCAAACTCCTCCTATCCGGCAGAAGAAGCACGCGACAATATGCTGGCTGGCCTTTTCCGGGGCAAGGCGGGACAGGAGACAACCACCGATACCAACAGACTCTTAGAATCATAAGATTCCTAGAAATAGAATATTTAATTATAGAGAAGCCTGGAGAGGCGAGCGCTGAATGCCTGAAAACCGCATCATGCTGGACGTGCTCAGAGGCAAGACGGTATCCCCGCCGCCGCTCTGGATGATGCGGCAGGCCGGCCGCTATCTGCCGGAATATCGCGAGACACGCAGGCGAGCCGGATCGTTCCTCGACCTTTGCTATAATCCCGATCTTGCCGTGGAAGTGACGCTGCAGCCGATCGAGCGTTTTGGCTTCGATGCATCGATCCTGTTTTCCGATATCCTGGTCGTGCCGCATGCGCTGGGCCGCGACGTGCGCTTCGAGGAGGGCCGCGGACCGCTGTTGACGCCGATCTCGGCGACGGAGATTGCGGCTCTCGACGGCGAAACGTTTCACGTGAATCTCGAACCGGTCTACGAGACGGTCAGGCGATTGCGGACGAAACTGCCTGATGCAACGACACTGATCGGCTTCTGCGGCGCGCCGTGGACGGTGGCGACCTATATGATCGCCGGCCACGGCACCTCGGACCAGGCGCCAGCGCGGCTTTTTGCCTATCGGGAGCCGGCGGCTTTTTTACAATTGCTGAACGTGCTTGCCGATCACTCTGCTGCCTATCTGATCCGCCAGATCGAAGCCGGCGCCGATGTGGTGCAGATCTTTGACTCGTGGTCCGGCGTGCTCGACGAAGTTTCTTTCGAGGCGTTTTGCGTCAGGCCGGTGGCGGAGATCGTCAGGCAGGTCCGGGCCGTCCATCCCAACATTCCGATCATCGGCTTTCCCAAGGGCGCCGGCGCCCACTACCACAGCTATCGCCAAAAAACCGGCGTGACCGGGCTGGGGCTCGACTGGACCGTGCCGTTGACGACGGCGAAGGAACTGCAGCGCGACGGCGCCGTGCAGGGCAATCTCGATCCGTTGCGGCTGGTGGCCGGCGGCAAGCCGCTTTCCGACGGTGTCGACGCGATCCTGAAAGCACTGGGCGATGGGCCGCTGGTCTTCAATCTCGGCCACGGCATCACGCCGGAGACGCCGATCGCGCATGTCGAGGCGATGGTGAAACTGGTACGGGCACATCGATGACCGACACGAACAACGCCAACAGTGGTGCGGGCAGCAGCGGGGCGGGCGCAATGCGTCGAGCGGCGATCGCCATCGTCATCTTCCTCGTCCTGGCGGCGCTTCTGTTCCTGTTTGGGCCGGATGATTTCTATCCCTGGGCAAAGGCGATCCATGTCGTCGCCGTCATCTCGTGGATGGCGGGCATGCTCTATCTGCCGCGGCTGCTGGTCTATCATGCCGACTCCGAAAAAGGCTCCGTCCAGTCGGAGACTTTTAAGGTGATGGAGCGCCGCCTGCTGCGCGGCATCATCAATCCAGCCATGATCATCACCTGGGCGTTCGGCCTCTGGCTGGCCTGGAAAGGTTTTGGCTTTCAGGGCGGCTGGCTGCATGCCAAGATCGCCGCGGTGCTCGGGCTCTCGGCCGTTCATGGTTATCTGGCCGGCGCGGTACGCAAATTCGCCCAGGACCGCAATGAAAAGCCCGCGAAGCACTGGCGGATCGTCAATGAGATCCCCACATTGCTGATGATCGTCATCGTCGTGCTGGTCATCGTGAAGCCGTTTTGAGCCTCGTGCTTGACGGATTTTCTGTAACGCCGATGATTGGCGAATCCATCAATGAGAGCGCCCCCTCTCTCCGTCACTATACCGGGAGAGGATGCCGGCAGGCAGGTGAGGGGTAGCGCAAACCTGATGCGATTGGCGGCCACAAAAGGCGGCTTGCTCTTTCAGTCGACCAACGATAAAAGACGGGTCTTCCTTCCCGTCATGCGCCGCCCCATTCATCGCTTCGGCCGCGCCCGGCATTTGTCGCATCCCGCCGATTATTTTCCCCATACTTACTCACTCAGAGTCCGTCTAATGATGCAAGAAATGAAACTCACAGAGTTCAAGAACAAGAAACCGCCAGAGCTGATCGCTTATGCCGAATCGCTCGAGGTCGAGAACGCAAGCGTGATGCGCAAGCAGGAGCTGATGTTCGCGATCCTGAAGCGGCTGGCGACCCAGGATATCGAGATCATCGGTGACGGCGTCGTCGAAGTGCTGCAGGACGGTTTTGGCTTCCTGCGTTCGGCCAACGCCAATTATCTGCCGGGTCCGGACGATATCTATATCTCGCCATCGCAGATCCGCCGGTTCTCGCTGAAGACCGGCGACACCGTCGAAGGCCCGATCCGCAGCCCGAAGGAGGGCGAGCGCTATTTCGCCCTGCTCAAGGTCAACACGATCAATTTCGACGACCCGGAAAAGATCCGCCACAAGATCCATTTCGACAATCTGACGCCGCTTTACCCGACCTCGCGGCTGAAGATGGAAATGGACGTTCCGACCTCGAAGGACATTTCGGCCCGCGTCATCGACCTGGTGGCGCCGCTCGGCAAAGGCCAGCGCGCCCTGATCGTGGCGCAGCCGCGCACCGGCAAGACGGTGCTGTTGCAGAACATCGCCCATTCGATCACCACCAATCATCCCGAATGCTACCTGATAGTGCTCTTGATCGACGAGCGGCCGGAAGAAGTCACCGACATGCAGCGCTCTGTGAAGGGCGAGGTCGTCTCGTCGACCTTCGACGAGCCTGCGGTGCGCCACGTCCAGGTCGCCGAAATGGTGATCGAGAAGGCCAAGCGCTTGGTCGAGCACGGGCGCGACGTCGTCATCCTGCTGGATTCGATCACCCGCCTCGGCCGCGCCTACAACACTGTGGTGCCGTCATCCGGCAAGGTGCTGACCGGCGGTGTTGACGCGAATGCGCTGCAGCGGCCGAAGCGCTTCTTCGGCGCCGCCCGCAACATCGAGGAAGGCGGCTCGCTGACCATCATCGCCACCGCGCTGATCGATACCGGCAGCCGCATGGACGAGGTCATCTTCGAAGAGTTCAAGGGCACCGGCAACTCGGAAATCGTGCTCGACCGCAAGGTGGCGGACAAGCGAATCTATCCGGCCATGGACATCCTCAAGTCCGGCACCCGCAAGGAAGATCTTTTGGTCGCCCGCCAGGACCTGCAAAAAATCTTCGTGCTGCGCCGCATCCTGGCGCCGATGGGAACGACCGACGCCATCGAGTTCCTCATCGACAAGCTCAAGCAGACCAAGACCAACGCGGATTTCTTCGATTCGATGAATACGTAAGGGCAAAGGCGCGGCGATCCTTCGCGCCCCCCTCTGTCCTGCCGGACATCTCCCCCACAAGGAGGGAGATTGGCTGTCATGACTGATTTCGCCAACCGTCAACGTTGCAAAGAGGGACACTGTTGGCGAAGCTGCCGATCTCCCCCCAAGTGGGGGAGATGTTCGGCAGGACAGAGGGGGGCGCTGTCCCTCCAGCGTTCCCGGCTCTACGCACCTTTGCGCCTACTGACGATGTAACAGGCGCTCCAACTCCTCGGCGTCCGTTATCACCGGCAGGCAGACTTGCCCGGTGCACAGCCAGGCGCCGGGCTCTGTCGTTGGCGGCAAGACGCCGCCTGGCAGCGTTGGCAGGTTTGTTGCCGAGCCGACCGGCACGATAGTGTCGATCCGGCGGGGGTCGGGATTTCGATTCGCAACCGGAACAAGCCTGGGATTGTCTGGACTATCCACCAGCACCAGTTTCAACGGCTCGATTGCCAAGGCACAGGCGTTGACGATGCCGGCCTGGCCATAGGCCTGCTGCGCCGCGCGGCCGGCAGCGTGTTCGGCGATCTTCCAGGTCTTTTCCTGCAATTCGAGATCGCCCGAAAGCGAGGACAATCGAACCATGGCCTCGATGATCTGGCCGGTGGCTGAAGGAATGGCCTCGTCGGCATCGCCCCTGATGCGGATCGGCACGTCGCTGCTGTCCGACGCGGTCAGATAGTAGCCGGTGTTATCCTCATCGCTATGCCATTGATCGAGTTGCGCAATGAATTGGCCGGCCAGTTCGGCATAAGTCGATGTGCCGGTGGCCTCGAACAAGGAGATCGCGGCGCTGGCCATGGCGGCGTAGTCGCTCGACAGCGCCGGAAACAGC
This sequence comes from Mesorhizobium sp. WSM4848, assembly GCF_055811375.1. Taxonomy (NCBI): domain Bacteria; kingdom Pseudomonadati; phylum Pseudomonadota; class Alphaproteobacteria; order Hyphomicrobiales; family Phyllobacteriaceae; genus Mesorhizobium; species Mesorhizobium sp. WSM4848. The sequence goes on along the minus strand of NZ_JBVVPX010000033.1, from coordinate 21,515 downwards.
TTCTTTGCGCCAAGCATCGAATGCGGCAGGCGGCCGTCTCGGCCGGCACTGGCAATGGCAGCAAACGCCTGTTCCGCCGCCTCGATCCAGTCAATCCGTTTCAGGGCGCGCCCGGCTTCGGCGAGAGCCGCGATCACCAGTCCGTTCCAGTCGGTCAGGACTTTTCCGTCACGCCCGGGCCTGACGCGCTGCTCCCTGGCTGCCAGCAGTGTTTCTCTGAGGGGAATGAGCCGGGCGCGATCGGCGACGCTTTGTCTTTGCTGGGCCGCAGTCTGGTGGATGATCGGCTTGCCTTCCCAGCCATGCGGGCTGGAAAGCGTGAAGTATTGGAAAAACAAGGCTGATTCGTCGCCGAGAGCGGTTTCGATCTCATCCCGGCTCCAGGTGTAGAATAACCCCTCCTCGCCCTCGCTGTCGGCGTCCAGGCTGGCAGCGAATGCGCTGCCTTCGACGCGCATCTCGCGCAACAGCCAGTCGATCGTCTCTTCGATTCGTATCCGGAACAATTCATTGCGGGTTGCCGCATAAGCCCAGTTGCACAGCCGGATGAGCTGCGCGTTGTCGTAGAGCATTTTTTCGAAATGCGGCACCAGCCACTCGGCATCGGTCGAGTAGCGGCTGAGGCCGCCGCCGATATGGTCATAGATGCCGCCCGCCAGCATCTTTTCGAGGCTGAGCAGGACAGCGTCGCGATGGGCTGTGGCGCCGTCGCGCAGCCAGGACAGCCACAGCGTCTGCATGAATGGTGCGTTGGGGAATTTGGGCGCGCCGCGCAGGCCGCCCAGGTCCCTGTCGATCATGCCGTCGATGCCGTTGGCGAGGGTCGCCAGCGTGTCGCGGTCGAGCACCGCCTTGGCATGGCTGCCCGCCAGCCGCGCCTCGACATGCGTGGTCAGGCCGTCGGCGCTTTGGCTAACGCTTTGTTTCTTCTCCCGCCACGCCTTGTCGACCGCCTCAAGCACCTGGACGAAGCCCGGGCGGCCGTAGCGGGCTTCGCGCGGAAAATAGGTGCCACCCCAGAAAGGCTTGCCGTCCGGCGTCAAAAACATCGTCAGAGGCCAACCACCCTGCTCGCCCATCGCCGACAATGCGGCCATATAGATCTGGTCGATGTCCGGCCGCTCTTCGCGATCGACCTTGATATTGACGAACAGACGGTTCATGACGGCGGCGACGTCGTCGTTCTCAAAACTTTCGTGCGCCATGACATGGCACCAGTGGCAGGCGGCGTAGCCGACCGAGAGCAGGATCGGCCGCTCGAGCGCCCTTGCTTCGGCGAGCGATGCCGGCGACCACGCCCGCCAATGCACAGGGTTGCCACTGTGCTGCTGCAGGTAGGGGCTGGCCTCTTCGGCAAGCAGATTTTTCGCGGGAAACGTCACTGTCGATAACTCGGCAATCTGTCGGTGAATAAGCGAAGCTAGGGCGGTTGTGCTGGGCCGGCAAATGATTTCAGGTAATTCCATTGTTGCCCTGTCGAGCGGCCGCCTGCCCGCCGGGGTTGCCGTGATCCGCATTTCCGGCCCGCAAAGTCGATTCGTCGTAGAATCGATTGCCGGTTCCATGGTTCAGAACCGTGTTGCCACCTATCGCCAGTTCAGGGCGCCCGACGGATCGGTGCTCGACAGCGGCCTGGTCGTTTTCTTTGCCGGCCCAAACAGCTTTACCGGCGAGGATATCGCCGAGTTCCACGTCCATGGCGGGCGGGCCGTGGTGGCGAAGATGCTGGATGTGATCGCCGGCTTTGACGGCGTCAGACATGCCGAGCCGGGCGAGTTCACCCGCCGCGCTTTTCTCAACGGCAAGGTCGATCTGGTCGAGACCGAGGCGCTGGCCGATCTCGTCAATGCCGAGACCGAGGCGCAACGGCGCTTTGCCGTGCAGAATGCCGAAGGCGTGCAGAGCGAGCTCTACCTCAACTGGCGCCGTCGGCTGATTCATGCGCGGGCGATGATCGAGGCCGAAATCGATTTTGCCGACGAAGACGATGTGCCCGGTTCCGTTGCAGAGACGGTCTGGTCGGACGTCGGCGCGATGATCGGCGAGATCGAGCGTCATGTCCAAGGGTTCCGGGCCGCCGAAATCATCCGTGACGGCTTTGAGGTCGTCATTCTTGGTGCGCCGAATGCCGGCAAATCGAGCCTGTTCAACGCTCTGGCCCGGCGCGAGGCGGCGATCGTCACCGAAGAGCCCGGCACCACCCGCGATCTGCTTGAAGTGGTGCTTGACCTGGAGGGGATGCGCATAAGAGTGACCGATACCGCCGGCTTGCGCGAGACGCCCGGCAGGATCGAGGCGATCGGCATTGAAAGGGCGAGGAGCAAGGCCGGGACTGCCGATCTGTTGCTGGTGCTGGGCGATATGGTGGAGCCGGTCCCGATCGGCGCAATACCACCCGATGTTCCGGTGTTGCGGGTTGGGACGAAGGCCGATCTGTTGCAGGATAAATCGCCGGCGTTTACGGCGCGCTACGACGCGGTAATCTCGACCAAGGACGGCACCGGGCTGGCGGAGTTGCTGGCCGAGATCGGCCGTCGCGCCGCAGCACAAGTCGGCCAGGCCGGCGATATCCTGCCGTCGCGGCTCCGGCACGTCGAACTGCTCAACGAGACGATAGGTTTCCTGCGTGCAGCGGTGAAGGGGGAGGAGCGTGGGCAGGAGCTGCGGGCCGAGGAATTGCGGCTGGCAGCGGACAGGCTTGGCCGGATCGTCGGCGCCGTCGATGTCGAGGACATGCTGGACGTTATTTTCTCACAGTTCTGCATTGGCAAGTGACTCACGTGAAACACTTGGGAAACGGAGATGTGGATGATTCACGTGAAACACCAGGCGTTTGCTCGAAAAGCACTGTTTCACGTGAAACGATCCGCCGGCTGTCGAGGTGCGGTCCCGAGGCGGGATCGATTTCTGACTTAGCGCTGCCCCTCATTGCCCTGCCGGGCATTTCTCCCCGTATAGCGACGGGGAGAAAGAAGCTGGCCGCAGCCTCGGCGCACATTCTGCAACGTTGGACATTGGCGAAACCATCGATACAGCCCCCTTCTCCCCGTCACTATACGGGGAGAAGGTGCCGGCAGGCGGATGAGGGGCGGCGTCTAACAGGAAGGGAAACTCACCAAGCGTTGCTCACGTGAGGCAGCGCCGCAATAGCTTCATCGCATAGTCTCACTTGACACGACTCTACTTCGTGTTCTTGACAGCACGTCCTGGCGGGGACATGTGTCGGTCAACCTGAACCTGGAACACTGAAATGACCGATCACTATGATGTGGTTGTGGTGGGAGGCGGCCATGCTGGTTGCGAGGCGGCCAGTGCTGCCGGGCGCGCTGGCGCGAAGACCGCGCTGGTGACGCTGCGCTTCGAGACGATCGGCGTCATGTCGTGCAATCCGGCGATCGGCGGGCTCGGCAAGGGCCATCTGGTTCGCGAGATCGACGCCATGGACGGGCTGATGGGGCGCGTCGCCGATGCGGCCGGCATCCAGTTCCGCCTGCTCAACCGCCGCAAGGGCCCGGCAGTTCGCGGGCCGCGCACGCAAGCCGACAGAAAACTCTATCGGCTCGCCATGCAAGCGGCGATTCGCGAACAGGCCGGTCTCGACGTGGTCGAGGGCGAGGTCCTGGATTTCGAAATCGCCAATGGGCGCCTGGCGGCGGTGCTGCTGGCGGAGGGCCGCCGGCTTGCCTGCGGCGCCGTGGTGCTGACCACCGGCACTTTCCTGCGCGGGCTGATCCATATCGGCGAGAAGAAAATCGTTGCCGGCCGCATGAACGAACAGGCCAGTCTTGGCCTGTCGGCGACGATGAGCCGCGCCGGCTTCAAGCTCGGACGGCTGAAGACCGGCACGCCGCCGCGGCTGGACGGACGAACGATCGATTGGGCCTCGCTGGAGAGCCAGGCGGCGGACGACCGCCCGGTGCCGTTCTCGCTGATGACCGACCGCATCGACAATCCGCAGATCCATTGCGGCATCACGCGCACAACTGGAGCGACGCACGAGCTGATCCGCGCCAATCTTGGCCGTTCCGCGATGTATTCCGGATCGATCGAAGGGGTGGGACCGCGTTACTGCCCGTCGATCGAGGACAAGATCGTCAAGTTCGGCGACCGCGAAGGCCACCAGATTTTTCTCGAGCCGGAAGGGCTGGACGACGATACCGTATACCCGAACGGCATTTCGACCTCGCTGCCGCAGGACGTGCAGCTCGACATTCTAAAAACCATTCCGGGCCTTGGACGCGCAACCATGCTGCAGCCTGGCTATGCCATCGAGTACGACCATGTCGATCCGCGCGAGCTCAAGCCGACGCTCGAAACCAAGCGGATCGCCGGTCTTTTTCTGGCCGGGCAGATCAACGGCACTACAGGTTACGAGGAGGCCGGGGCGCAAGGGTTGTTGGCCGGCCTCAACGCCGCGCGCAAAACGTCGGCAAGCGATCAAATCGTGCTCAGTCGCACCGAGGCCTATATCGGGGTGATGGTCGACGACCTGACCAGCCGTGGCATCGCCGAACCGTATCGGATGTTCACTTCGCGCGCCGAGTTCCGGCTGTCGCTGCGGGCCGACAATGCCGATGAGCGGCTGACGCCGCTGGCGATGAAGCTCGGGATTGCCTCACAGGAGCGGATGCAACGGTTTAGCGATGTCGTGCAGAACCTTGAAAAGGCGAGGGACCTTGCGCTTGGCTTTACCATGACCCCTAACCAAGCGGCGCGTCATGGGCTGGAGATCAACCGGGACGGGGTGCGCCGCTCGGCCTATGAGTTGCTGGCCTATCCCGGTGTCGACGTCGCCTGGCTGGCCAGAATCGCCCCGCAGTTTGCGGGTATTGACAGCAAAACGGCTGAACGCCTTGAAACGGAAGCGAAATATTCGGTCTATCTCGATCGCCAGCAAGCTGACGTCACGCAGATCAGGCATGAGGAGAGCCGATTGATCCCGGCTTCACTCGATTTTGCTTCTGTTCCGGGGCTGTCCAACGAGCTGAAGCAAAAGATGCTGGCGCGCCAGCCACGCTCGATCGCCGACGCACAGCGTATGGAAGGCATGACGCCGGCGGCGCTGGCGATCATCGTTGCGCATGTCCGCAACGCCGAAGCCGCTGCGCGAAGGAATGTTGCGTGAGCGCTGCCTCATGGGCGAGCCTGCAAGCGGCTGCCGGTCCGGTTTCACGTGAAACATTCGAACGCTTGGCAGAGTTCGAGACGGTTTTTCAGAAATGGAACCGCCGGATAAACCTGGCGGCGCAGTCGACGCAGGACGATGTCTGGCGCCGCCACATCCTCGACAGCGCGCAGCTGGCGCGAATCAAGCCAAGCGCGAAGCGCTGGCTCGATCTCGGCTCCGGTGGCGGTTTTCCCGGCCTGGTGCTGGCCTTCCTGCTTGCCGAGCGCGACGGCGCCAGCATCGATCTGGTTGAAAGCAACCGGAAAAAAGCATCGTTCCTGCAAGCGGTCGTCGGCCAGTTCAACCTGCCGGCCAGGGTCGTCGCGCGGCGCATTGATGACGCCTATGCGTTTGTTTCGACACCCCAAATCGTCACTGCCAGAGCGCTGGCGGCGCTTCCGGTGTTGCTCGAACTGTCGGCGCCATGGCTGACGACGGGCGCCTTCGGCCTGTTCCACAAAGGCCGGGATTACCGCACCGAGGTGGCAGAAAGCGCTCAACGATGGTCGTTCGATCTGGTAGAACATGCCAGCGCGACCGACGCTCATGGCGTCATCCTCGAACTGTCTGATTTGCGCCAACTGACTTAGATCGGCGACCTCGGCATGAATTTCTGGCATAGACCCATGATGAAGAACGGCCCCCGAATCATCACCGTAGCCAACCAGAAGGGCGGCGTCGGCAAGACGACGACGGCCATCAATCTGGCGACGGCACTGGCGGCGATCGGCGAGCGGGTGCTGATCGTCGATCTCGATCCGCAAGGCAATGCCAGCACCGGTCTCGGCATCGACCGGCGCGACCGCACCGTTTCCTCCTATGACGTGCTGACCGGCGAACTCGATCTGGAGGCGGCGGCGATCCCGACGGCGGTGCCGGGCCTGTCGATCGTGCCGTCGACGCTCGACCTGCTCGGCATCGAGATGGAGATCGCCTCGGCGCCGGACCGGGTGCTGCGGCTGCGCAACGCCTTGCGCGCCTCGGCGGAGCGCTCGGCGAATTTTGGCTATGTGCTGATCGATTGCCCGCCGTCGCTCAACCTGCTGACGCTGAACTCGATGGCGGCAGCCGATTCGGTGCTGGTGCCGCTGCAATGCGAGTTCTTCGCGCTCGAAGGCTTGAGCCAGTTGCTTGAGACGGTCGAGCAGGTCCGCCGCTCGATCAATCCCGAGCTGACCATCCAGGGCATCGTGCTGACCATGTTCGACGGGCGCAACAACCTCGCCAACCAGGTGGTGCAGGATGTGCGGGCACACATGGGCGACAAGGTCTATGAAACCGTCATCCCGCGCAATGTGCGCGTCTCCGAGGCGCCGTCCTACGGCAAGCCGGCGATCCTCTACGACCTCAAATGCTCCGGCAGCCAGGCCTATCTGCAGCTTGCCTCCGAGGTGATCCGCCGCGAGCGCAAACTGCGCGCCGCCTAGAAGCCGAATTGAAACGATCTGGACAGACGATGAGCGAAGACCTTTCAAGAAAAAGACTGGGCCGGGGACTGGCAGCGCTGATCGGCGAAATCGATCGTCCGGCAGTGCCGGAAAAGCCGGGCATGAATGCCGACGGCAATGTGCCGATCGAGTTCCTGAGCCCGAACCCAAAGAATCCGCGCCGGCATTTTGGCGACGCCGACCTGACCGATCTTGCCCAGTCGATCCGCGAACATGGCGTGGTGCAGCCGGTGGTGGCGCGGCCATCGCCGACGCAGGCTGGCCGCTACGAGATCATCGCCGGCGAGCGGCGCTGGCGCGCGGCGCAGCGCGCCGGACTGAGCGAGATCCCTATCATCGTGCGCGATGTCAACGATCGCACCGCGCTCGAACTGGCGATCATCGAAAACGTCCAGCGCACCGACCTCAATCCGGTCGAGGAGGCGATGGGCTACCAGCAGCTGATCGACGATCACGGCTACACCCAGGCCGATCTCGGCCAGGTGATCGGCAAGAGCCGCAGCCATGTCGCCAACACGCTGCGGCTGTTGAAGCTGCCGGAGGTGATCCGCGACATGCTGGTCGACGGCGCGCTGTCGGCCGGCCATGCCCGTACATTGGTGACGGCGCAGGATCCGGCGGGTCTGGCCAAGCGCATCGTCGAGGACGGGCTTTCGGTGCGCCAGGCTGAAGCATTGGCGCAGATGCCGGCGGGTGCGCCGACCGTGAAGCGACAGCCTGCAGCCCCGGTGCAAAAGGATGCTGATACGCGGGCGCTGGAAAAGTTTATGACCGACACGCTCGGCATGTTCGTCACCATCGAGCACAACGAGCGCGGCGGCGTGATCAGCGTCGCCTATCGGACGCTGGAGCAACTCGATGAGCTTTGCCGGCGGCTGAAGCAGGAGGGTTGATTAGCCGGCAAAGGGACCTCAGGGTCCTGCTTGTTTTAGGCGCGGATAGGCGTTCTTACAGCCTACCTGCTGTAGCGTTTCCGCCGCCCTTCCCTTTTTCAGCACTGGTGATTGGCGAAATCGCCGAGGCTGCTGATCTCCCCCCTCGAGGGGGAGATGGCCGGCAGGCCAGAAGGGGTCGTCTCACATCAAGCGCCGGCACCTTGCTGAAGCGAAGAAGATGTCGGCGCTCCACGCGCCGCGACCCCCTCTGTCGCCTTCGGCGACATCTCCCCCTCAAGGGGGGAGATCAGGTGCGCTGCGCCAACCTTGCACTCTCCACGGCAATGCCGAGCAGCGCCTGCCGGGCCAGCGCGACCGCGAGGTCCGGCCGCCGGCGGGTCTGCAGGACCGCCGTCTGCAAGCGGTTGAGCGCGCGGCCGAGCGCCTCGCTGCTCCAGCGTTCGAGGGCTTTTTCCACCAGCTTGCGCCGTGCGAAAAAAACCGGTGGCCGCGCCGCGGCGACGACCGAAGCGGCGTTGCGGCCGCCGGTATCCATCAGGCCGCGCATCGCCTGGAGCACCTGCAGCTGCCGCATCGCCGACGACAGCACCAGAAAAGGCTGACCGCCGGACTGGCAGTGACGGGTGAAGGCGATGTCGAAGTCGCCGACCTTGCCGTCGAGCAAGGCATCGACGGCGTCGTCGAAGGACAGGCCGGAGACGTCGCCCGACGTCGCCTTGACGTCGTCGAGGCCGATCTCGGCCTGGCCGTGGGCATAGAGCACCAGCTTTTCGATCTCGCCGCGCGAGGCCAGCCGGTCACCACCGAGGTTGCGGCGCAGCGCCTGGCGGGCCTCCAGCGTCATCGACATGCCGGCCTTGCGCAATTCGTCGTCGATGACCGTATCGATGTCCCGCGCCTCGTCGGCGTAGCATGGCAGCGCCATGGCAATGTCCGCCGCCTCGACGATGGCGCGCAACCCGACGCCCTTCTTCAGGTCGCCGGCCTCGATCAGGATGATGGCGTCACGCGGCGGCTCCGCGGTCAGCGCCTTGACGTCGTCGGCAAGCGCCTTCTGTCCGGAGGCATTGCGCACCCAGAGCAGGCGCCGGTCCGAAAACATCGGCACGGTGCGTGCCTCGTCGAGCAGGCGGCCCTCGTCGCGATCGACTTCCGAACCGTCCAGCCTGACCACCGAGAACGGATCGTCGAGCGGCAGGCCGGTTTTGCCGGCAAAGGCGCGGGCGCGCTCGGCGACCAGCCCGCGGTCGGGCCCGTAGAGCAGGACGATCGAGACACGCGGGTCCGGCCGCGCCAACCACGAATCGACCTCGTAACCTTTCTTCTGTGCCATGGGCTACGGGTTAGCATGATGCGAGCGCCGGGTGAACGGCTTCTTCCTTCTCCCCTTGTGGGAGAAGGCGGATTGGCGCGCAGCGCCAAGACGGAAGAGGGGTGTTGGACGGAGTGCCGTCGGTGCCAAGCTGGAACACCCCTCATCCGTCGCCTTCGGCGACACCTTCTCCCACAAGGGGAGAAGGAGACGCCGCGCATTTGTCCAATCTGGCGGGAAACCCGGCGCAATCATGCGCCAAATTGCGCGCAGAGCCGGAAGATCGACAAGAAATTTCGCTGACATATCTTCATCCTGACGCGTGCTGCTGGCGGCGCGGTGGTTGGCCGGAAGCCTTGCCCGACCAATTGGCACTGGTCTGCCGGTGTGCAAGTATCGCGTCGGGCAACATGGGAGAGACGAAGGTCATGGCTGATGCGGGAATGTTGCGCTTCCATGTGCCGGAGCCCGAGGTGCGGCCGGGCGGGACGCCGGATTTCTCCGATGTGACCATTCCCAAGGCCGGCTCGGTGCCGCGTCCCGAGATCGATGTCGATCCGCGTGATATCCGCGATCTGGCGTTTTCGATCATCCGCGTGCTCAATCGCGCCGGCGAAGCCGTCGGGCCGTGGGCCGGGCTGCTTTCCGACGACGAGTTGCTGGAAGGGCTGCGCCACATGATGACGCTGCGCAGCTTCGACACGCGCATGCAGATGGCGCAGCGCCAGGGCAAGACCTCCTTTTACATGCAGCATCTGGGCGAAGAGGCGGTGAGCTGCGCCTTTCGCAAGGCGCTGGCGCCGGGCGACATGAACTTTCCGACCTATCGGCAGGCCGGCCTGCTCATCGCCGACGGCTATCCGATGGTCACGATGATGAACCAGATCTATTCGAACGAGGCCGACCCGCTGAAGGGCCGCCAGCTGCCGATCATGTATTCGTCGAAGGAGCACGGCTTCTTCTCGATCTCCGGCAATCTGGCGACGCAATATATCCAGGCGGTCGGCTGGGCGATGGCTTCGGCGATCAGCAATGATTCGAAGATCGCCGCCGCCTGGATCGGCGACGGCTCAACCGCTGAGTCCGACTTCCATTCGGCGCTGGTCTTCGCCTCGACCTACAAGGCGCCGGTCGTGCTCAACGTCGTCAACAACCAGTGGGCGATCTCGACCTTCCAGGGCATCGCCCGCGGCGGCTCCGGCACATTTGCCGCCCGCGGCCTCGGCTTCGGCATTCCATCGTTGCGGGTCGACGGTAACGATTATCTGGCCGTCCATGCGGTGGCCAAATGGGCCGCCGAGCGCGCGCGGAAAAACCTCGGGCCGACGCTGGTCGAATATGTCACCTATCGGGTCGGCGCGCATTCGAGTTCCGACGACCCGTCAGCCTACCGGCCGAAGGCCGAATCCGACGCCTGGCCGCTCGGCGACCCGATAGTAAGGTTGAAGAACCATCTCATCCAGCGCGGTGTCTGGTCGGACGAGCGCCACACCCAGGCCGAGGCGGAAATCCTCGAAACGGTGATCGCGGCGCAAAGGGAGGCCGAGCGCCACGGCACGCTGCATGCCGGCGGCAAGCCCTCGACGCGCGACATGTTCGAGGGCGTCTATGGCGAGATGCCGCCGCATCTCAGACGCCAGCGCCAGCAGGCGGGGGTCTGACCATGCCAAGACGGACCATGATCGAGGCGATCCGCGACGCCATGGACGTGTCGATGGGGCGAGACGAACGCGTCATCGTGTTCGGCGAGGATGTCGGTTTTTTCGGCGGCGTGTTTCGCTGCACGCAAGGCCTGCAGGCGAAATACGGCAAGAGCCGCTGCTTCGACACGCCGATCAGCGAAGCGGGCATCGTCGGCTCGGCCATCGGCATGGCCGCCTACGGCCTGAAACCTTGCGTCGAGGTGCAGTTTGCCGACTATGTTTATCCGGCCTATGACCAGATCGTCTCGGAGGCGGCGCGGCTACGCTACCGCTCGAACGGCGATTTCACCTGCCCGATCGTGGTGCGGATGCCGACCGGCGGCGGCATTTTTGGCGGCCAGACCCACAGCCAGAGCCCGGAGGCGCTGTTCACGCATGTCTCCGGCCTGAAGGTCGTCGTGCCATCCAATCCGCATGACGCCAAGGGTCTTCTGATCGCGGCGATAGAGGATCCCGATCCGGTGATATTCCTGGAGCCGAAGCGGCTCTACAACGGCCCGTTCGATGGCCATCACGAGCGCCCGGTGACGCCGTGGTCGAAGCATGAGCTCGGCGAGGTCGCCGACGGGCATTACACGGTCCCGCTCGGCAGGGCGGTGATTCGTCGGCCGGGCGCCGCGGTCACCGTGCTGGCCTACGGCACGATGGTCTATGTCGCGCAGGCGGCGGCAGAGGAGACCGGCATCGACGCCGAGATCATCGATCTGAGGACGCTGCTGCCGCTCGATCTCGAGACGATCGTCGACTCGGTCAACAGGACAGGCCGCTGCGTGATCGTGCACGAGGCGACGCTGACATCCGGCTTCGGCGCCGAGTTGTCGGCGCTGGTGCAGGAAAACTGCTTCTATCATCTGGAAGCGCCCGTGGTGCGGGTCGCCGGCTGGGACACGCCCTATCCGCATGCGCAGGAGTGGGACTATTTTCCCGGTCCGGCCAGGCTCGGCCGCGCGCTCGTCGAAACGATGGAAGCCTAGCGCATGACCCCGAAAAATCAGATCGATTTTCGGAAAGGATCATGCGCAGATTCAAAAGTGCTACAGCGTCCTTTGCGCGTCCAAAAGGACGCGCGGCGCTGTAGGAGGGAGGCCAGACGACGATGGGCGAATATGTGATCAAGCTGCCCGATGTCGGCGAAGGCGTCGCCGAGGCCGAGCTGGTCGAGTGGCAGGTCAAGGTCGGCGATCTCGTGCGCGAGGACGCGGTGCTTGCCGCCGTCATGACCGACAAGGCGACGGTCGAGATTCCTTCGCCAGTCGACGGCGAGATCGTCTGGCTCGGTGCCGAGATCGGCGACACGGTGGCGATCGGCTCGCCCATTGTCAGGTTGAAAGTGGCCGGCGAGGGCAATGTGAAGGCAGCTGCGGAGTTGGGCGGCGAGGTAATCTCTACCGGCGCTACCCCCACCCTTAACCCCTCCCCACAAGGGGGAGGGGGACGCGGTTCGGCCACTGAAGCCAAACCTGTCTCGCACCCGTCCGCAAAAGCCCCCGCGCGTGAGGATGAATCTGCCACGGCGAGGGAATCCCCCTCCCCCAGGGGTGGGGGTACCCATTCTCCCCGTTCGGCTTTATCCGCCGCGCCGCGCCCCGAAGGTGAAAAGCCGCTGGCCTCGCCGGCCGTCCGCCTCAGGGCAAAAGAGGCCGGCGTCGATCTCCGACAGCTCAGGGGAAGCGGCCCGGCCGGCCGCATTCTCCACGAGGACATCGACGGCTTCCTGGCGCGCGGACCGCAGCTTGCGAAGGTCTCCAGCCTCGCCCGCAACGAGGCTGTCGAGGACATCAAGATCATCGGGCTCAGGCGCAAGATCGCCGAGAAGATGGCGCTGGCCAAGTCGCGCATCCCGCACATCACCTATGTCGAGGAGATCGACGTTACGGCACTGGAGGATTTGCGCGCGGCGCTCAACAAGGAGAAGCGCAGCGGCGTCGAGAGGCCGAAGCTGACGCTGCTGCCGTTCCTGATGCGGGCGATGGTCAAGGCGATCGCCGACCAGCCCAATATCAACGCGCTGTTCGACGACGAGGCCGGCATCGTCCACCAGCATGGCGGCGTCCATATCGGCATTGCCGCGCAGACACCTTCCGGGCTGGTGGTGCCAGTGGTCAGGCACGCCGAGGCACGCGACATCTGGGACTGCGCCGCCGAGGTTTTCAGGCTCGCCGAGGCGGCCAGGTCAGGCACGGCGACGCGCGACGAGCTGTCGGGATCGACGATCACCATCACCTCGCTCGGCGCCATGGGCGGCGTGGCGACGACGCCGGTGATCAATCATCCGGAAGTGGCGATCCTCGGCGTCAACAAGATGATGGTGCGGCCGGTGTGGGACGGCACCCAGTTCATGCCGCGCAAGATGATGAACCTGTCCTCCAGCTTCGACCACCGCGTCATCGACGGCTGGGACGCAGCGGTGTTTATTCAACGGATCAAGACGCTGCTGGAGACCCCGGCGCTGATTTTTGTGGATTGATGATATGAGGTTAAAGCGCGCCCTCAATCGGAGGCCGTTCGGGGCGTCAGGACGCTGGCTCCCCCTTCTCCCCTTGTGGGAGAAGGTGTCGCCGAAGGCGACGGATGAGGGGCGCTCCAGCTTGGCACCGACCGCACTCCGTCCAACACCCCTCATCCGTCTCGGCGCTGCGCGCCGATCCACCTTCTCCCACAAGGGGAGAAGGAAAGGCGCGCAACGGCCATCGGCGCAAGGACAGCCATGATGAAGGAAATATCCTGCAAGCTGCTCGTCATCGGCGCCGGTCCGGGCGGCTATGTCTGCGCCATCCGCGCCGGCCAGCTCGGCATCGACACGGTGATCGTCGAGTTCGGCAAGCCGGGCGGCACTTGTCTCAATGTCGGCTGCATCCCGTCCAAGGCGCTGATCCATGCGGCCGAGGAGTTCGAGAAAATCTCGCACATGGCCGGCGGCAAGAGCCCGCTTGGCATTTCAGGCGCCACGCCGTCGATTGACCTCGAAGCGACCATCGCCTGGAAGGATAGTATCGTTAGCCGGCTGAACAGCGGCGTTGCCGGCCTGCTCAAGAAGGCCGGGGTCAAGACCGTGCATGGCTGGGCGAAATTCCGCGACGGCAAGACCGTCGAGGTCCAAACCGAGACCGGCATGCAGGTCGTCCGCGCCGAGACGGTGGTGATCGCCACCGGCTCGGCGCCGGTCGAGCTGCCGTTCCTGCCGTTTGGCGGCGCGGTGATCTCGTCGACCGAAGCGCTGGCGCTGAGCGAAGTGCCGGAAAGGCTTGCCGTCGTCGGCGGCGGCTATATCGGGCTTGAGCTCGGCATCGCCTTCGCCAAGCTGGGCGCCAAAGTGAGCGTGGTCGAGGCCTTGCCGCGCGTGCTGGCGCTATATGATGCCGAGCTGACCCGGCCGGTGGTGAAGCGGCTCACCGAGCTCGGCATCGAGGTGCTCGTGAACGCCAAGGCCAAGGGCCTGTCGACCAAGGGCGATGCGCTGCTGGTAGAAACGGCGAGCGGCAAGAATGTCAAGATCGCCGCCGACAGGATCCTGGTCACCGTCGGGCGCAAGCCGGTGGTCGAAGACTGGGGGCTGGAGCAGATCGACCTCGATATGGCGGGTAAATTCATCCGCATCGACGACCACTGCCGCACCTCGATGCGCGGCATCTTTGCCATTGGCGACGTCACCGGCGAGCCGATGCTGGCGCACCGGGCGATGGCGCAAGGCGAAATGGTCGCCGAGATCGTCGCCGGCCACAAGCGCAGCTGGGACAAGCGCTCAATTCCCGCCATCTGCTTCACCGATCCGGAGCTGGTCACCGCAGGCCTGTCGCCGGACGAGGCCAAGAGGCTTGGCGGCGAGGTCAAGGTCGGCCTGTTTCCGTTCGCCGCCAACGGCCGGGCGATGACCAAGATGAGTGAGGATGGCTTCGTCCGGGTCGTCGCCCGCGCCGACAACCATCTGGTGCTCGGCATCCAGGCGGTCGGCCAGGGCGTGTCGGAACTGTCGACGGCGTTCGGCCTGGCGCTGGAGATGGGCGCGCGGCTGGAGGACATCGCCGGCACCATCCATGCCCACCCGACGCAGGGCGAGGGTTTTCAGGAAGCGGCGCTGAAGGCGCTTGGGCACGCGCTGCATGTTTGAGGGCAGGTGATCTCCCCCCTTGAGGGGGAGATGCCAAGTGGTGGGCAAAGAGGGCAGGCCAGAGGGGGTCGGTTCGACTGGATGCGACCTCCCTTGCGACAGATGGAGGTTAGCGCTCTACGCGAGGCGACCCCCTCTGTCGCCTTCGGCGACATCTCCCCCTCGAGGGGAGATTAAACAGCTCATCCCGCAAGCCGGCTAACCATCTCGTGCTGCGCGTAGGCGCGGCCGAAGCGGTTGGCGAGGAAGGCGTCGAGCGCGATGTCTTCCTGCTTGACAAAACCCTTCGCCGGCAAGGTGCCGTCGGCCAGCATGTCGAGCACCGCGCAGATGGCGGAGGCGGTGGTGATCTGGATGGCGCTGCGCACCTTGTCGCCGACGCGCTTGGCGTAGATCTTGTTGGCGTAGGTCTCCTGCAGCAGGCGGCCGTTCTTGCGGCCGCTGACGGTGACGAAGACGATGACCACGTCCTGCAGCGTCGCCGGCAGGGCGCTCTCAAAAATGTCCTTCAGCACGTCGCGGCGGTGGCGCAGGCCGAGGTCGTTGAGCAGCGCCTTCATGATCGAGGCGTGGCCGGGGTAGCGAATGGTGCGATAGTTCAGCGTGCGCACCTTGCCCTTCAGCGTTTCGGCCAGCGTGCCGAGCCCTCCGGATGTGTTGAACGCCTCGTAAGTGACGCCGTCGAGCGAGAATTCCTCGCGCTCCTCCAGCGGTGGCACCTCGATCAGCTCGCCTTCGACGATCGCCTCGCAAGGCTCGCAATATTCGTTGATGACGCCGTCCGTGCTCCAGGTCAGATTGTAGTTCAGCGCATTCGACGGGTATTGCGGCAGCGCGCCGACCCGCATGCGCACGCTTTCCAGCGTGTCGAAGCGGCTGGCGAGATCGGCGGCGACGATCGAGATGAAGCCCGGCGCCAGCCCGCATTGCGGGATGAAGGCGCTGCTGGCGGTACGCGCCAATTGCCTGACGCGCCGGGTCGCGACGACGTCCTCGGTCAGGTCGAGATAATGCACACCGGCGCTGGCCGCCGCTTCGGCGATGCGCGTGGTCAGGTGAAAGGGCGCGGCGCTGAGCACCGCGAACTTGCCGGCCAGGGCCGTTTCGAGCGTGCCTGGTGCTTCGATGTCGAGTTGCAGCGTCTCGACCGTTTCAGGCAGTTCGGCCGCGCCGAGCTGTGCCGCCGAGCGATCGACGAGGGTGACGTGATAGTCGCCGGTGGAAGCCAACATCTCGGCGATGGTCGAGCCGATCTTGCCGGCGCCGACAACGATGATGTTCTTCATGACAGTTCCCTCGCCCTTGCCTTCTCAGAGCGATAGAATCGCAGCCTGCCTGTCGAAAGGAAGCGTTGAACTGTTCGAAACGAAGTGCCAAATTGAACGATATGCCGAAGAGGCTCGTCGAAAGTGCTTAGCAACGCCGAACAGGCCCTGCTCTCCCTGCTGCGCGCGAATGCGCGCGCCTCGACGGCCGAGCTGGCGCGGCGACTCGGCGTGTCGCGGACAACGGTGCAAAGCCGGATCGAGCGGCTGGAACAGCGCGGCATCATCACCGGCTATGGCGTCCGGCTTTCACCCGACTACGAACAGGGACTGGTGCGGGCGCATGTCCTGCTCACCGTCACGCCAAAACTTGCCGACAAGGTGGTGCGCAGCCTGCAGGCGCTGCCGCCAGTGCGCACGCTGCATTCGGTGAGCGGCAATTTCGACATGATCGTCATCGTCGACGCGCCGTCGATCAAGGACCTCGACACGCTCCTCGATGAGATCGGCGCGATGGACGGGGTCGAGCGGACATCGTCGTCGATCATCCTGTCGACGCGGATTGATCGGTGAGTGGTTCGGGCGGAGCATGGCGCCCGCTTCCCTCCTTCCAAAATGCTGCTGCCGGGCAGAACCTTGCGGGAAGTCGGCGGGACATCGGCAGTTTCGCCGACAGCGCCCGTCTTGCAAGGTTGGTGGTTGGCGAAATCAGTGATGACGGCCGATCTCCCCCCGTGTGGGGGAGATGTCCGGCAGGACAGAGGGGGGCGCGAAGGATCGCCGGCCTATATGAATTGCCTGTTTGTGGGATCCCCACGCACCGCTCACGAATAGGATGCTGGTGCTCCTGTAATAAAGCAACATGAAATCCGAAAAATGTTGCTTTCCAACACGGGCTGTATGAGAATTGCTCGGACAGGCCGGTTTGAACGAGAACAGACAGGAGCCGGACGCCGATGCAATTTGACCTCCTGCTGAAGGGCGGCCGCCTCATCGATCCGGGGTCCGGCCTCGACGCGCGACGCGATCTGGCCATCGCCAACGGCCGCATCGCCGCGATCGATGCCGACATTCCCTTCGAGCGCGCCGCGCGCGTCATCGATGCGACCGGGTCCATCGTCGCGCCCGGCCTCATCGACCTGCACAGCCACGTCTATTGGGGCGGCACCTCGCTCGGCGTCGATGCCGACCGCCTCGCCGCAAAAAGCGGCACCACATCCTTCATCGACGCCGGAAGTGCTGGCGCCGGCAACTTCCTCGGCTTTCGCCGCCACGTCATCGAGCGCTCGAAAGTCCGCATCCTGGCCTATGTCAACATTTCCTTTGCCGGCATTTTCGGCTTCTCGCAGACCGTTTCGGTCGGCGAGTGCAGCGATCTGCGCCTCTGCGAACCGCGCGAGACGGTGGCGGCGGTGCGCGAGCACGCAGACGTGGTCGTCGGCGTAAAAGTACGCTCGGGTCGCCATGCCGGCGGCAGCAGCGGCATCGCGCCGGTCGATCTGGCGCTCGAGGCCGCCGACCAGGCCGGCCTGCCGCTGATGGCGCATATCGACGAGCCGCCGCCGGGCCGCTCGGAAGTGCTGCCGCGGCTGCGCAAGGGCGATGTCCTGACCCACTGCTTCCGGCCGTTTCCCAACGCGCCGGTCTTCGCCTCGGGCGCAGTGCGGCCCGACATGCGGCTGGCGCGCGAGCGCGGCGTCATCTTCGACATCGGCCACGGCATGGGCTCGTTCGATTTCGCGGTCGCCAGGGCGATGCTCAGCGAAGGGTTGGCGCCTGACGTGATCAGCAGCGACGTGCATCTCTACTGCGTCGACGGTCCGGCCTTCGACATTCTGGTCTGCATGTCGAAATTGCTGGCACTCGGCATGCCGCTGGTCGAGGTGCTGCGCGCGGCGACACAACGGCCGGCCGAGGCGATCGCAAGGCCAGAGCTTGGCACGCTTAAGGTCGGGGCCGTCGGCGACATCGCGGTGCTGCGGCTGCGTCCGGGCCGTTTTACCTTTGTCGATGCGGTCGGCGCCTCGCTGGTCGCCGAGCAGCGGCTGGTCTCGGACGGCATCGTGATTGGCGGCACCTGGTGGCCGAACGAAGCGGCTAACGATTTTGGCGATACCGAACGCTTCGAAGCGCATGCGCATGAGACGCATGTCGATGTGGTGAGCCGGCATTTCGGGCGTGGGTGAAGGCTGGGCGGCTACCCTTCTCCCCTTGTGGGAGAAGGTGGATTGGCGCGCAGCGCCAAGACGGTTGAGGGGTGTTGGACGGAATGCCGCAGTGTCAAGCTGGAGCACCCCTCATCCAACCGAGCTTCGCTCGGCCACCTTCTCCCACATGGGGAGAAGGAAGAGGCGCACCATAGACCGGCGTCGCAACCCCTTCCATTCTTGCCTTGATCTGCAACGCCACATATTTCGAGTAAAAACGCGACAGCGCCAGATTGCCGCCGTGGAACCATAGCGCTTCCTGTGCCGTCGGCTTCCACATGTTGCGCAATTCGCCTTGCCATGGTCCCGGGTCGCCCCTGGTACCAGAGCCGAGTCCCCAGCACGGTCCGACCTTGTCGGCGACCTCGCGCGAGACGATCGCCGCCACGGTTTCGTTCATCGACTGATAGCCGGTGCAGGAGATGATCGCGTCGGCCGCCAGTTCGCTGCCGTCGTCGAACAGGATTCCGGTCGGCGTCAGCGATTTGATCTCGAGACCGCTGCGGATGCCGATCTCGCCGTCGATGATCAGATCGGAAGCGCCGACGTCGATGTAGTAGCCCGAGCCGGTGCGGTAGGCCTTCATCAGCAGCCCGGTCTCGTCGTCGCCGAAATCGATGGCGAAGCCAGCGCCGCACAAGCGGTCGTAGAAGGCCGCGTCGCGTGCCTTGATGATGTCGTAGAGCGCCCGCTGGCCTTGCGGCAGCAGTGCGAACGGCGTCGAGGCGACGATCATGTCGGCTTTTTCGGTGGTGATGCCGCGGGCCAGCGCCTTTTCCGAAAAGATCTCGAAGCCGACCTCCATCAGCGTGTCTGACTTGACCACGGTCGTCGGCGAGCGCTGGATCATGGTCACCGCAGCGCCGCTCTCCCAGAGGTCGACGGCGACATCGTGCCCCGAACTCGCTGCACCGATGACCGCGACGCGTCTGCCGCGGAATTTCTCGCCGCTAAAATACTGGCTGGAATGCAGGATCTCGCCGTGGAACGCCTCGGCGCCGGGCAGGTCGATCTGCCGCGGCGGGCCATAGGCGCCGGTCGCAAAGACGATGTGTTTTGGCATCAGCGTGATGCGCTCGCCGGCGCGATCGACCTCAACCGTCCAGATTTTTTCCGCCGCGTCATAGGACGCGCTGACGCATCGCGTGGAGGTCCAGCAATTGAGCTCCATGACGCGCGTATACATTTCCAGCCAGTCGCCCATCTTGTCCTTGGGCGTGAACACCGGCCAGTTTTCCGGAAACGGGATGTAGGGCAGATGGTCGTACCAGACCGGATCGTGCAGCACGAGCGAGCGATAGCGGTTGCGCCAGGAATCGCCGGCCTGCGCATTCTTCTCGATGACGATGGCCGGCACACCGAGCTGCCGTAGCCGTGCGCCCAGCATGATGCCGCCCTGGCCGCCGCCGATGACCAGGCAATAGGGCTGCTCAAGGGCACCGAGATCACGCGCCTCGCGCGCCCTCGCCTCAGCCCAGGTCTCGCGGTCCGGGTCGGCCTGGTGGCGAACACCCAGCGGCCGCGCCGGTCCCTTGCGCTCCTCAAAACCCTTGAGGTCGCTCATCGCCGTGAACAGCGTCCGGCATCTGCCTTCTGCCAAGCGCATGATGCCTTGGCCCCACGCCGCCGACGTCTCGAAGCTGAACCAGGCTTCTATCGTGCCTTCGTGCGAGCTTGCTTCGCCAGTGAGCTGCCAGGCAGTCGGCTTGGTCGCCGCCAGCGTGGCTTCCAGCATGTCGCGGATCGCCGCGCGGCCTTCCATCGTCTTGATGTTCCAGGTGAAGGTCAGCAGATCGCGCCAGTAGCAGTCCTCGGCGAACAGAATGGTCGCGGCCGCGGCGTCGCCCGCCTCGAGGGCGCGGGAGAGCGAGGAAAGCCAGCTGGCCGCCTGTTTTGAGGGTGCCATGTCGAGCATTTGTGGTCCTTCTACCTTTCCAAGTCGGCGCTGCCCCCTCACCCAGCCTCCGCTTCGCTCGGCTGACCTCTCCCCGAGGGGAGAGGAGGCTGTCGACGCCGGCGCCAACCCTCTTCTCCCCAACGGGGAGAAGGTGGCCGCGAAGCGGCCGGATGAGGGGGCCTTCAATCTCCCAGCGGCTCCATCTCCTTGCCCGTCCTGTGGATCTGGGCGTTGTATTTGATGCGGCGGACCGTTTCGCGGGCCGAGCCGTCGAGCTTGTAGGCGGCCGCCACCGCCATCAGGTCGATCGCGGCCAGAAAGGCGAAGCGCGAGGCGGTCGGCTTCAGTGTGTCGGGATATTCGGGCACCGCCACCGTCAGCCTGACGTCGCAGGCGCGGGCAAGCTCGGTGTCGGGCGCGGTCACGCCGATCGCGTTGGCGCGGTAATCCCTGGCCAGCTCGACGGCCTCGATCACTTCGCGGGTGCGTCCGGTCGCCGAAATGGCGATCACCAGGTCGCCGGGCTTCAGGGTCGAGGCGGTCATCCGCATCAGGTAGGGGTCGCACTGGGCGCTGACGGTGATGCCGTAGCGGAATAGCCGGTACTGGGTCTCCTGTGCCAGCGCCGAAGAGCTGCCGCCGAGGCCGAACACCGTGACCTGGCGCGCCTTGGCGATGAGATCGGCGGCTTTCACCAGCTGCGCCGGATCAAGCTGCCGTTCGGCCTCCTGCAGCGCCCGGCGTGCCTCGCCGAACACGGCATTCCAGAACGGCATGCCATTGTCGCTGCTCACCGGCGGCGGCTTGCTCAGATAGAGCGCGCCGACGACCAGGCTCTGCGCCAGCTTCAGCTTGAAATCGCGCACCCCCTCGCAGCCGATGGCGCGGCAGAACCGGGTCACCGTCGGCTCGCTGACCTGGGCGCGCTGGGCGAGCACGGCATTGGAGGCGTCGACGGCGAACCTGACGTCGTCGAGCACGACATCGGCGACGCGCCGCTCCGCCGGGCGCAATTCTTTGTAGGAGTCCTTGACCAGCGAAATGATGTCGGGGATGCGCCTGACATGATCGCGCCCATCCGGGTCGCCGTCCGAGGTCGGCCGTCCTTGGCCGTCAGCTTCGGTCATGGATCATTCCCCTGCCGTTCGTGGAACTTGACCATGTTTGCGCATCGCTTGCCTGCTCGCCGAAGTATGTAGGAAAGCAACAAGCTTTTCAAGAAATGGAAAAGCTAATTCAAACAACAATGTAGTCGCGGTGCAAACGATCCCGATGACTAGAGCCGCGGTCACCGTTCGACTGCAAAGTCGGATAGTTACAGACTGATTTCTGCGGACGCGCGCCTCCCCTTCTCCCCCTGTGGGAGAAGGTGGATCGGCGCGCAGCGCCGAGACGGAAGAGGGGTGTTGGACGGAGTGCGTCGGTGCCAAGCTGGAGCACCCCTTGTATCTGCACGGAAGGTTTTTTGTGCGATGTAAGCGACTGAGCCTCGAACCAGATGGCCATCCGGTT
>NZ_JBVVPX010000032.1:0-91188 GCF_055811375.1 Mesorhizobium sp. WSM4848 | reverse complement strand
CTGGTTCGAGGCTCAGTCGCTTACATCGCACAAAAAACCTTCCGTGCAGATACAAGGGGTGTTCCAGCTTGGCACCGACGGCACTCCGTCCAACACCCCTCATCCGTCTCGGCGCTACGCGCCGATCCACCTTCTCCCACAAGGGGAGAAGGTGAAGCGGGCGCTACTCCTCCGGTTCCGTCGTGAACACCAGCGGTAGCCCTTGGCCTTGCCGGCATCGGTCGCCCGAGTCGCCTTGGTCTCGGCGACGTCCCTGGTGAAGACGGCGACGACGCAGACGGCTCAGTCGCCCGGGCCAGCAAACAAAATGAGATTTCCGTCTGGATCCATAACAATGAAGTTTCTGGCACCCCAGGGTTCTTTCCTGAGGACTTGGTGAAAGGGCACCCCTACGGCCTGAAAATTCAGAAAGAGCTGTTTAATCTCGTCTGCAGTATCGACGGTGATCCCGGCGGAGAGCAGGTGTTCACGTTGCCGTATATCGCCAACGAACACAGGTTCGCAAATCAACCTCAGCGCGAGTTGCGCATTGTCACGTGTCACCTGTCCGTAAAATGCCGGGTCGCCGTAAACAAAGTCGACTCCGAAGCCGAGCTTGGTGGTGAAGAATTCGAACGACGCATTGATGTCGGTGACGAACAACTGCGCTGAGGTTGAACTCAGAACGGGTGCAGGCACGGTCTGTTTTTTCTGATCTGTCATGGCTGGGGCTCCTGTCTTGAGCGCCTGCCATCCCTCGAACCCCAATTGACGCGCGATCAGTTCCTGCGCGTCGCTGAGCTTGAAATTTGCTTCCAGTACCTGATTGTCATCGAGATGCTGGAAGCGTGGCAACGTAGCTCTGATCTCGGCTGCGACCGGATAGTACCGTTCGCGGTGCCACCGCAAATATTGCTTGGCCTGCTTTTTGAGGTTTTCGAGATTCGGCATGGGCGCAACTGTGGTTACAGTATAGGCGGGCATTGCCCTTTCACGTTACACCGATGCGCCCTACGCAGCGCTGCGAACGTGCCTCGGCGATGAGCAGTTGTCAATTACCGCATCCCCTCGTGGCCCCCTCAACCGTCTTGGCGCTACGCGCCAATCCCCTTCTCCCGCAAGGGGAGAAGGGGAAGCCGGCGCTACTCCTCCGGTTCCGTCGTGAACATCAGCGGGTAGCCCTTGGCCTTGCCGGCATCGGTCGCCCGTGTCGCCTTGGTCTCGGCGACGTCCCTGGTAAAGACGGCGACGACGCAGACGCCGCGCTGGTGCGCGGTGATCATCACCCGCCGCGCCTGGTCCTCGCTCAGCTTGAATTCGCCCTTGAGCACCGTCACCACGAACTCGCGCGGCGTGAAATCGTCATTGAGGAGGATGACCTTGTAGAGCTTCGGCCGTTCGATCTTCGGCTTCGTTTTGGTGCGGGGTTTGGTGACGATCTCAGGCATCGGAACCGGCAACTGCGCGCAAGAATTTCGCTTTTATTCTGACATGGACGAAAGCGATCGTCCATTTTGGACCGCCCGCAAAACCGCCTTCCCGGCGGGCGCGGCCATTCACAAGTCCGTGCCTATATGGGACCGCCGCCAAGCCAGCGCAGACCGCGAAGAAACGATACGGACCGTTTCGTTTAGAAACACTACCGCCGCAACACCGCACTCAGCACATCCCTGACGCCGATGGCGCCGACGAAGCGCGACTGGTCGTCGAACAGCGCCACCGGTGCGGTCTGCGAGCGATGCATGGCCAGCATCACCGTCTTCAGCGAGGTGCCGGGATTGGCCCAGAATACCTGTGTCGTCTCCTCCGGCTGCGCCTCGACATCGGCGCACGACACCCAGAACGCCGGCTTGCCGTCGCGCTCGGCCGCCGCCACCAGCCCGTGCTCGTCGATCTTGAAACGCGTCGTCTTGCGGCGGTCGAGCCACACCCAGCCATCCTCGCCGTGGTCGAGGTCGCGGCGGTCGCGCATCACGTTCCAGGCGGTCAGCACCGAGAGCGGATTCACATTGGCGATGAAGTCGCGGACATAGTCGTTGGCGGGGCGCAGCACGATGTCTTCCGGCGCGCCGGTCTGCACGATACGCCCGCCTTCCATGATGGTGATGTGGCTGCCGATCTTCAGCGCCTCCTCGAGATCGTGGCTGACGAAGATGATGGTCTTCTTCAGCTCGGCCTGAAGCTGCAGCAATTCGTCCTGCAGCTTGGTCCGGATCAGCGGGTCGAGCGCCGAGAACGGCTCGTCCATCAGCAGGATCGGCGCTTCGGTGGCAAACGCGCGCGCCAGCCCGACGCGCTGCTGCATGCCGCCGGAAAGCTCGTGGGCGTATTTCGACGCCCACTGGTCGAGGCCGACGAGCTTCAACTGGCGCTCGACGCGCGCCTTGAGCTCGGCTTCGGGCACGCCGGAAAGCTCGAGGCCGAAGCCGACATTTTCCGCGACGGTGCGCCAGGGCAGAAGGCCGAACTGCTGGAACACCATGGCGACCCGCGTCTGTCTGATATGGCGCAGCGTGGCGGCGTCGCAGGCCGCGACATCGACCATGCGGTCACCGTCCTTGACCATGACGTTGCCGCGCGCCGGCACGTTGAGCAGGTTGACGGCGCGCAGCAGCGTCGATTTGCCGGAGCCGGAGAGGCCCATCAGGACGGAAATCTCGCCCTCGTTGACGGTCAAATTGGCACCGGCGCAGCCGAGCACGGCGCCGGTCTTCTCCAGGATTTCCTGACGCGTCGCGCCGCTGTCGACGAGCGCCAGCGCTTCCTTGCGCGCCGCGCCAAAGACGATGTCGACATTCTTGAAATCGACCGCGGCGCTCATTTGGCGGCTCCCGTGCCGATGCGGCTGATGCGGTCGAGGATGATGGCAAGCACGACGATGGCGAGACCGGCTTCGAGGCCGAGCGGAATGTTGACCGAGTTCAGCGCGCGCACCACCGGCTTGCCAAGGCCGTTGGCGCCGATGAGCGCAGCGATCACGACCATGGAGAGGCAGAGCATGATGCACTGCGTCAGCCCCGCCATGATGGTCGGGAGCGCCGCCGGCAACTCTACCTTCCACAGCAGCTGGCGTTTTGTCGCGCCGAAGGCTTCGCCGGCCTCGATCATCGGTTTCGGCACCGAGGTGATGCCGAGATGCGTCAGGCGGATCGGCGCGGGAGCGGCGAAGATAACGGTGACGATGAGGCCGGGAGCGATGCCGAGACCGAAGAGAATGAGCACCGGAATCAGGTAGACGAAGGTCGGCATGGTCTGCATCAGGTCGAGGACCGGCTGGAGATAGCGGTAACCGCGCTCGTTATGCGCCGCCCAGATGCCGATCGGCACGCCGATGGCCATCGAGGCCGCAGCAGCGCCCACGACCAACACCAGCGTCTCGACGGTTTCCTGCCAGAGATCCTGGTTGACGATAAAGAGCAGACCGAGCGCGACGGCAAGCGCCAGCTTCCATGATTTCTGCAGGTACCAGGCAAGCCCGGCTATGGCGGCGACCAGGAGAACCGGGGGGACGAGCAGCAAAAGATCGACCAGCCCGTCGAGAACGACGGTGAGCCCGTCGGCGATACTGTCGAAAAACCACTCGAAATTGGTGGTCAGAAAGTCGAAGAAGGTCTTGCCCCACCGCCCGATCGGGATCTTGAAGCTCGAAATCAGTTGCGAAACCGGATCCATGGCAAATGTCCCCTCATTCTTCTTCACCGTCCCCCTGGCGGGGTGGGTCGAACCGCGCAGCCGAGCGGGGTGGAATGGTCACGGTTATGCTCCGTTCCGAACCATCCCAACCGCGGCGCGTGCCGCGCCGAACCTCCCCGCAAGGGGAGGTGTAAGTCTGCTACGAACCCAGTGCGGTTTTCACGGCGGCCGCGGCGTCGCCGCCGTCGAAGGTCGTCACGCCGGCGAGCCATGGCGTCATCGCGTCCGGATTGGCCTTGAGCCATTCGGTGGCCGCGGCTTTCGGGTCGGCGCCGTCATTGAGGATCGCACCCATGATCTCGTTTTCCATCTTGAGCGAGAACACCATGTTCTTGAGCAGCGCGCCGACGTTCGGGCATTCGGTGGTGTAGCCGGCCCGGACATTGGTGGCGACGGTCGCGCCGCCGAAATTCGGGCCGAACACCTCGTCGCCACCCGACAGATAGGCCATCTTGATGTTGGCGTTCATCGGATGCGGCTCCCAGCCGAGGAAGACCACGTCTTCGCCCGATGCGGCCGCCTTCTGCACCGCTGACAGCATGCCGGCCTCGGAGCTTTCGACAAGCTCGAAATCCTTCAGGCCGAACTTGTCGGCGGCGATCATGTCGAGGATCAGGCGGTTGCCGTCATTGCCGGCTTCGATGCCGTAAATCTTGCCGTCGAGCTTGTCCTTGAACTTGGCGATATCGGAGAAATCCTTGAGACCGGCGTCATAGGTGTGCTGCGGAACGGCGAGCGTATATTTCGCGCCTTCGAGGTTGGTCACGACCGTCTCGACCGACTTGTCTTCGAGATAGGGTTTTACGTCGGCTTCCATGGTCGGCATCCAATTGCCGAGGAAGACGTCGACGTCCTTGTTCTTCAGCGAGGTGTAGGTGACTGGAACCGACAGCACCTGCACGTCGGGTTCGTAGCCGAGCGCTTCTAGGATGACGCTGGCGGTAGCGGTGGTGGCGGTGATGTCGGTCCAGCCGACATCGGCAAAACGCACCGGCTTGCAGCTTTCCGGCTCGGCGGCGAGTGCGCCGCTCGCCGAAAGAAACGCCGCCAGACCGAGGCCGGCGGCGAATAGTTTGATACGCGACATCTGTATTCTCCCATTGTGATCGATCGGCGAAGCGAAATTGCGGTTTTGTCTCCGCCTTGTTTCGTCAGCCAAACACCATTCTGGTGCGGTTTCAAGCGATAAGACAATCGCTAGCAACGGCGCGGGCTGGCCGACCAGCGACACGCCGCCTGCTGTTGCAGGCGCTTTTCCGATCGCCAGGCGCTTTTCCGGTGGCCAGGCGCTTTTCCGGTGGAACGTCGGGACGCCCCCTCCCCGCGTTCGGACAACTCGGCTTAAAAGGGCGGCATGGCAAGCGCCGTCGGCGAAGCTGCTGATCTCCCCCCTGCGGGGGAGATCGGGATGTCGCTTCAGCTATCGCCAATCACCAGCGCCGGAAGGCAGGCAGACGGGGGCGGCACAAACCTGAAGCGAACCCCGATTGGTGAGCTATTTCTTGCTTTGTGACAGCATTATTCCGCCTTTCCTTCCCCCCTTGCCACACATATATTCGCGGCGTTCGCGACACGAACAATTGCCGAAGCGGGAGGCTCCTATGGCGACATTGCAGAATTTCGATGCCGAAATTGCCAAGACCAATCAGGTCGTGCAGGACATGCGCACCAAGATCGAGCAGTCCGGCGCCGTGCTCGACACGCTTGCCAGGAGCGACAAGAAGATCGGCGACGCCAATTTCGACCTCGAGAACGCCCGCATCGAGGATGTGCTGAAGCAGCAGAAGGTGATGGAAGGCAACATCGCCGACCTGATCATCGGGCTGGAGGACGCCACCAACGTCTTCGGCGCGGAATTCGAGAGCATGAAGAACTACACCGGCTGGGAAAGCTTCGTCGGCATATTTTCCGACCAGAGCAAGCAGCGCATGCGCACCGACCGTGTCCGCAACATGTCGCTGGCCGGCAATCTGCAGGAGCTGCTGGCGAAATCCGACACCATTGTCGGCATCCTCAAGGCGCAGAAGCAAATCCTCGACCAGCGTTACAAGACCTCCGAGGCCAGCCTGTCGCAGGTGATCGAACGCCGCAAGGCGACCATGTCGAATCTCGAGACCGTGCAGAGGCGCATCGAGGAGGTCAATCCGATGCTGCTCGACATCGAGAACAAGATCGCCGCCTCGACCAGCCAGAAGGAGCGCACCGAGCTTGAGGGCGAGCGTTCGAAACTGGCCACCGAGTACAACGAGAAGCAGGCCAAGGAGCAGGAACTTCTGGCCGAAAGCCAGACGCTGGAGCGCTACACCTCGATGTTCCAGACCTTCGTCGATTCGCTCAACAACCAGATCGCGGCGCAGTCGACGCTGATCAACAAGCTGACCATCGATACCGAGCAGCGCATCGTCCTCTACAAGGCGCTGGAAGATTCGCTGAAGACGGCCGCCCAGCAGGACGTCGCCCACAAGATCAACACACTGGGCAGCCAGGTCGACAACACCGCCGAGGAAACCATGGCCGGCATTGGCGCGGCCTCGCAGAAGCACATCGGCGATCTTCTCGAAATGCACGAGAAGAACATGGTGGCGACCGCCGACATCCAACGCCGCAAGAAGCTGGCTGACGATGCCTTTGCCCGGCGCTTCGACGATGTGATGAAGAAGCACAATTCGGCGAACTACGTGCAGTCGTAATTGCTGCACTCGCATCGCTCTCAAGGGCTGGCTGCATGACCCCCGAAAACGAAGCGGCAACGCGTTATTTCTCGGCGATCACGGCGGCACTCAGTGGCCTCGAAGTGTTCATGCGCGACGATCGCTCGCCGCTCTACCGGCACGGCATCGTCGCCAAGATCGTCGCCGAATACATCGCGCGACTCGACAACTCGTTTTCCTGCTGGCGCAACCGGCTGGGCTTCATGGAGACGTTCCGCATCTCGCGCGCCGAAAGCGGCTTTCCGGTGTTCCAGAACGTGCTCGAGCTGGAAAACGACCGCCGCCAGGCCGATACGCGTCTGGCCAACATACCGCTGGCCGACGAGTTGCGCGAGGAAATGGCCGACTTCATCCTCCGCCACAAGGAATTCCCCGAGGCGCTGCAGAAGTCGATGGCCGAGCGGCTCTATCTGGAGGGCGTCAGGAGCGAGACGACCTTCGGGCCGTTCACCTTGGCGCAGACGGCAAAAGTCTCGGTCAATCCGAAGACCGGACGGCCTTACTACCTCGTCCATTGGGCCGCCTTCGACGGCAGCGCTAACCTGCCGCTGGTCTATATGGTGACGGTCGAGGATTCCTCCGAAGAGATGATCGGGCAGCTTGTCGACCGCAACGGCAAGCTCAACGACAAGGTCGACATTCCGCTTCCGGTTGACGGGCTGCTCAATCCCGAGCTTGCCCACCGCTTCGACGACTTCACCGAGAAGAACTCCGCCTATACGCTGTCGCCGGCTACGATCGCCGTCAACCTCGACAAGGATTTCGAGCCGCTCCACCCCAAGCAACTGCGCCGCGTCGTGCTCGGGCCCTTCTATTCGGCCGGGATCACCGACAACAATTCGACGGTGACCGACATTCTGGACAAGGTGCGCAAGCCGGAAAACGCCTGGCTGCTGACCTGGACCATCCAGGAGGTCTATTCCAAGGCTGAGAAGCCCGGCCGCAAAGGTCTGTTTTCGAGCGAGAAGGCGACGCAGGAATTCTTCATCGACACCGACGATCTGGAGGCGGCGCGGCAAGGCGTGTCGAGCTACGAGAGGCACGCGCTGATCCCGCATGAGGCCTATCAGGCGCTCTACGCCGCCGGCGAGGCGCAGAAGATCTTTTCCGGCTACAAGGTCCACATCCTGTCCAAAGGACAGGTCATCAGTGACGTCTGACCGTCAAACCGCGGAGCATCCTTCATGGACACCGGCCTGACCACGATTTCGGAAGCGGCAATCGAAAAGCACCGCGCCACGGCGCAGAGCTTCATCACCCGCATCGTCGTGCTGGAGGACCCGTCGCGGGAATCCGGGACGGCGCTGGCCAGCACCAACCGCCGCTTCGTCTCGACCGTCTCGGTCGGCTCGGCGCGTCGCACGCGCGAGGTCGAGCTTTCCAAGACCGTGGCCGCCGTCCATCCCGACGACCAGCTGCTGAGCATTGCGCAGCACATGCTGCTTTATCGCACCCGGCGCGGGCTGGCGATCGCGCTGGCCATATCAGATGTCTTCGCCGAAGGCTCAGATCTCGAGAGCCTGAAGGCGAAAAACGCCCGCGCCCCGCTCGAAGGCGACGAGGCCGCTACCTTCAAGAAGCTGCTGTCGGCTTCGGCTTATATTTCGGCCTTCAGCCTCGCCTCCTATCTGTTCCAGCTGATCGACAGCGACGGCGAGGCGCCGAACGATACGCCCGAGCCGGACTTTTTGTTCGACACGCCGCAGGACGCGGTGAAGTCGATTGTTGCCGGCCTCGACAAGGCGATAGCTAGCGCCAAGGACGACGCCGACCTGATGACCCGGGCGCGCGCCTTCGCCCGTGTCGCGATCGACGGGCTTTTGGCGCGAAAGGGCCGCTTCGACGGCATCGGTCCGTTTGAGAACGCTCATATCCGCATCGACGTCGACGACTTCACCCTCGACGGCTTCGACGTCGCGCCGGGCAAGCGGTCGAAGCCGCTGGTGATGACCTTCAAGAAGCCGGAAGAGGTCGTCGGCAACCACATCGCAAAGTACCAGTCGGTCAAGCTCGCCAAGATGCTGATGGCTTACGATTTCGAGCGCGAGCTGAACCCGTTCGTCGAGCTCGGCGGCTTCCTGTTCACCTTCATTGGCGACGGCGCGCCCGGCACCGGCAAGACGACGCTGATCCAGATGATCGCCGGTCTCGTCAACGGCTACTGCCAGGTCGCCGGCTACCCCTTCGCCTACGAGAATTTCGGCGTCGACCAGATCTCCTCCTACCAGGGCAAGTCGGGCCAGAACTGCCGCCAGTTCATCAACAATGTGCTGAACCCGCGCGTCATCGGCTTCGGCACCATCGACGACCTCGACCAGGTGGCGGCCCGACGCTCCGACGATCGTGCCTCGGCCGGCCAGCAGGAAATCACGGGCGTCCTGATGGACGCATTCGGGGGTGCGGCCACGGTGGTGCGCGGCAACTGCTCCTTCGGCATGTTCTCCAACTATCCCGAAAACGTCGACGACGCGCTACGCCAGCGCGCCGGCGCCCGCTGGCTGGTCGATGGGCCACAAACGCGCGACGACTATATCGACATCTTTGTGCTGCTCGCCGGCAAGAACCACAAGATCCCGCTCGGCGACCACAAGCTCTATGCCGCCCAGGAGATCCAGCGCGCAGTGATGGAGGCCTATGAAGAGCACGAGAAGCCCAGGGAAGACGGGCTGATGAAGGTCTACGAGCGCTACATGAAGGAGAACGGCGCACCGAAGTCGATGGCCGACATCGGCACCTATCTGCACATGATCAAGGAGGCCGAGCCGCGCTTCACCGGCCGCGCTATCAAGAACGTCACCGACGCGATCAAGATGCGCGCCATGGACATCGAGCTGCCGGACGAATGGTTCGAGAAGCCGGAAGTCTTCATGCACAAGAGCTACGACGACAAGAAGGCGATGATCGAGGAACTGCGCGGGCCATTCTCGATGGAGATGGTCATGCAGGAGGTCAACCGCTACGCCGACTCGGAGTTCCGCTACTCCGACAGGTCCGACGACGCAGCGGTGACCAAGATGATCCGCGACACCCGCCTGCGCGACCGCGCGATGCGCGAGATCGAGGAGCTGAAGAACAAGGGCCTGTGGAATGCGTGAAACGCGCCGACGCTCCCTTCTCCCCTTGTGGGGTCCGAAGGACGGGGCGAGACCAGTGGCTCGCCCCCGGGCGGTGTCGCCGAAGGCGACGGATGAGGAGTATTCGTCAAGCTGGAACACCCCTCATCCGTCTTGGCGCTGCGCGCCAATCCACCTTCTCCCACAAGGGGAGAAGGAAGAATGAGCCCCGCCAGGAAATCCGATCTGCTGCGCGAGAACGACCTGATCTATGGCCGGCTGCTGACCATCGACGAGCCGCATCTGATCCAGCGCTACAACAAGGCTTTGGTCGCCTTCGGCCTGAAGCCGACGAAGCTGAAGAGCTTCGAGATCGACCGCACCGGCTTCTCGCCGCAGGTGGCCGAAGAATGCGGCGACTACAACTACC
This sequence comes from Mesorhizobium sp. WSM4848, assembly GCF_055811375.1. NCBI lineage: Bacteria > Pseudomonadati > Pseudomonadota > Alphaproteobacteria > Hyphomicrobiales > Phyllobacteriaceae > Mesorhizobium > Mesorhizobium sp. WSM4848. Next base: position 81,322 of record NZ_JBVVPX010000032.1, on the reverse strand, counting down.
TCGATCCCAACGAGATCAACCGCCGCTTCATCATCCTGACGCCGTCGCAGGTAGACCTGCCGGTGGTCCACACCGCCTTTTCCAACACCTCGCAGTTGATGTTCGAGTTCATGTCGACGAACCAGCGCGCCATCGACGCGCTGACCATCAAGGATGTCATCTATGGCGAGATCGAGGATTCGGTCCCCAAGGTCGACGACATCGAGGACCTGCTGTCGATCAATCAGGTCGAGTTCAAGGTTCTGTCGGCGGAGGACGTGCTCGGCAAAGCCGCCGAACTCGGCAAGCTCGTCGACCGGCTGAAGCAGGAACCGGAGGCCTGGCGCGACAGTGCCATGCTCACCCGCATGGTCGAGCTGGCCAAGATCTGCGGCGACATCCGCGAGAACGCGCTGGTGCCAGATCAAGTGATCTTTCGCCACAGCGCCTATTGGACCAGCCATTTCGGCGGGCTCTATGTGTTCATCGATCGCGACATGACGACGGTGATCAGCGACCCGGCAGCACCCGGCTTCCGCCGCTCGCGGCCGTGGCAGGTGAGCTACCTCTCGATCAACGATGCCGACAGGGTGTTCAAGTTCCTCGCCGCGACCGGCCGCATCGAACTGCCGCGGGCCTCGTGGATCGAAACATCAGGCTATCTCGAACACCGCGCCGAAATGGTGGTGCGCGCGCTGATCCGAGACGCCGAGCCCGACCGTAATCTGACCGACGTCGACAAGGTCTGGCTGCAGACCTGGATCCACAGCCATGCCGACCTGATCACCAGGGACGGCAATTTTCCCTTTCTCAACGCCGCCAAGCGCGAGATCGCTCACCTCGGCTATCTCAAGATCGAGGACGTGTTCCCGCAGCAGCGTTTCCTGACGATCCGGGCCAAGCCCGGGCATCCCGACGCCTGGCTGACCAACCAGCTGATCTCGGACTTCGTGCCGCAGGATTTCGTCTCGCGCTACGTCTTCAACAAACCGGGTTTTTTCAGGGACTATGACGGCTTCAGCGACGCCTGGCGATCGCATGTTGTGGACGTTCTGAAAACCACATATCTGAAAGACAAGGTGGCGTTTCGCACACGCCTCTACGGCCTTACCGATTGAATGCCTAACCTTATCGAATTCTTGGCTGACTGACGAGGGGTGACATCGCCATGCTTGATCCGATCGTGAATTTCTTCACACGGATGTTCCAGTGGATCGGCCGCGGCATTGGCTTCGCCGTCGGCGTGATCCTGTGGCCGTTCATGTGGGCGGGGCGCTGGTATACGCAGCGCGGCTGGATCCTGAAGGCGGTGCTCGGCCTCGCCCTGCTCATGCTGATCGGCCTCTACGGCTATTTCATCTGGAACACGCAGGTCTGGAGCAATTTCAATCCCGCCTATGCGGAAGCATATAAGTTCACGCAGCCGGCCGGAACCGCACCGGCGCAGCCCGCTCCTTCCGCCACCGGGGAAACCGCTGGCGTCGAGGGAGAGGTCAAGACCTGCACCCACTCGGCCATTGTCCAGGTTACGGCTGACCTCATCGATTTCAACGTCAACGAGAATGCCTGGATCTCGTCGATGATACTCTACAAGCTCGGGCTCTTCGGCATGGACTGGGACCGCACGCCGTTTCTCGACAACAAGGCCTCCTTCCAGCGCGGGGTCAATCAGGCCATCCGGCGCACCACGGTCGAGCTTGTCGACACGCTGGGCCGCGTCCGCGGCACCAGCCAGATCGACCAGAACCTGCAGGATGCGCGCGGCGCCATCACCTTCGACGAGGAAACCTGGTATTTCGGCCTGAGGCCGTTTGGTCCGAAAACCCCGACGCCGAGTTTCTATCGCACGGCAGCGAGCAGCCTTCGCGCCTTCAACGACCGGCTCATGAAATGCGAGGTTGTCTTCAACGCGCGCGCCGACAATCTGCTGCAGTTCGTCGACCGGATCGCGAGTGACATAGGCTCGACGTCGGACCTGATCCGTGACCGTTCGCAGAACTTCAACAGCGGCTGGTTCGACACGCGCGCTGACGACCGCTTCTGGTTCGCCTACGGCCAGCTCTACGGCTATTACGGCATCCTGACGGCGGCGCATCACGACTTCCAGCAGATCCTCGACAATCGCGGCCTCACGCCACTTTGGAACAGCGTGGAAGGCCAGCTCAAGGCAGCGCTCGCCATCCAGCCTCTCATAATATCCAACGGCCGCGAGGATGGCTGGATCATGCCCACCCACCTCACCACGATGGGGTTCTATGTGCTTAGGGTGCGATCGAACCTCGTCGAGGTCAGGTCTGTTCTGGATCGGTGAAGCAAGCGATTGGTGAAAGACGCCTTGGCTTGAATCACCGCTGGCCCTGGTCGGGATCGGCAACGTGCTGACGCAGCAGTTCGGCTGCGCATTGCGAGGAGCGGAACCTGATCGTCTCGTCGCCGTTCAACCGTGGGCGGCAGCCAGCGAGGACACGCGATGGATATCCGGGAATTTGCTCGAAATTTCTATGCCACGATCGATGCGCAAGACTGGGATAGACTGGCCAGTCTGGTCTCTCCGGATCTCACAGTCCATCTCGCCAGCGCCAATCCGATCGGCTTCGATGACTGGCGCAAATCCCTGACCGAGTTCTTTGCTGGATTTCCGGATGGACATCACGTCATCGACGACTATGTCGGCGATGCCGACAAGGTGGTCACGCGCGGCCGCTTTCAGGGCACGCACACCGGCATCTTCCATGGCGTCGAACCGAGCGGAAATTGCGTCTCGGTTGGGGTGATTCACATTGATCGGGTTGAGAGCGGCATCGTGGTCGAGCATTTCGGCCAGCTTGACGGCTTGGGGCTGATGCACCAGATCGGTGCATTCTAATGCATGTCGCGCAAAAGCATGCCATTGGGCTTGAACCGAGGGTGCGCAGCGGTTTTGCTATAACGACATGCATCAAACAAGAACTTAAAGCGCGTCGACGCGCTTTAGCGCCACCGCTCGACACGCCGACCGGCGATCGAACCCTGTCGCATTCCGTGCATTCCGCGGCTGTTTTGAGACGGCAGGACGGCGCGTGCTCTGGCTTCTATACGGCGCGACAACCCGCGAAGATCCGGAAAAGGTCGACCAGGAGCCGTCTTTCTCCAGAGGAAACATAGTTGCATGCAAGTTGACGCCATGGCAGCGACAGGGGTAGAACGTGCCCTCGCCTGCAGTACTGGGCTGTTTCGAACAGGCTTGCGACCACACTGATCAAACCCGTCCCCTCCACCGTCCAATCCAGAGGAAAGCCGCCATGGCCGAAGTGAAGTCCGACATCGAGATCGCGCGCGCCGCCGACAAGAAACAGATCCAGGCGATCGGCCAGAAGATCGGCATTCCAAGCGAGCATCTTTTGCCTTACGGCCACGACAAGGCGAAGATCTCGGCCGAGTTCATCAAGTCGGTGAAGGCAAACAGGGACGGCAAGCTGATCCTCGTCACCGCCATCAACCCGACGCCGGCCGGCGAAGGCAAGACGACGACGACGGTGGGCCTCGGCGACGGTCTCAACCGCATCGGTAAGAAGGCCATCGTCTGCATCCGCGAGGCTTCGCTCGGGCCGAATTTCGGCGTCAAGGGCGGCGCTGCCGGTGGCGGCTATGCGCAGGTCGTGCCGATGGAGGACATGAACCTCCACTTCACCGGCGATTTCCATGCCATCACCACCGCGCATAATTTGCTTTCGGCGCTGATCGACAACCACATCTACTGGGGCAACGAGCTCGGCATCGACATCCGCCGCGTCGTCTGGCGCCGAGTCATGGACATGAACGACCGCGCACTGCGCGAGATGATCTGCTCGCTCGGCGGCGTCGCCAACGGCTTTCCGCGCGAGGCTGGCTTCGACATCACCGTCGCCTCGGAAGTCATGGCGATCCTGTGCCTCGCCACCGACCTGAAGGACCTGGAAAAGCGCCTCGGCGACATCATCGTCGCCTATCGCCGCGACAAGTCGGCCGTCTACGCCCGCGACCTCAAGGCCGACGGCGCCATGGCCGTGCTGCTCAAGGACGCCATGCAGCCCAACCTCGTGCAGACGCTGGAGAACAACCCGGCCTTCGTCCATGGCGGCCCTTTCGCCAACATCGCGCATGGCTGCAACTCGGTCGTTGCCACCACGACGGCGCTGAAACTTGCCGACTATGTCGTCACCGAAGCCGGTTTCGGCGCCGATCTCGGCGCTGAAAAATTCTTCGACATCAAGTGCCGCAAGGCCGGCCTGAAGCCGGCGGCCACGGTTATCGTCGCCACCGTGCGCGCCATGAAGATGAATGGCGGCGTCAAGAAGGAAGATCTCGGCAAGGAGAACGTCGAGGCGGTCAAGAAGGGCTGCGCCAATCTCGGCCGTCACATCGAGAATGTCAGGCAGTTCGGCGTGCCTGCCGTGGTCGCCATCAACCATTTCTATTCTGACACCGACGCTGAAATCAGGGCGATGAAGGACTACGTCGCCTCGATGGGCGAAGAGGCGATCCTGTGCAAGCACTGGGCCCACGGCTCGGCCGGCATCGAGGAACTCGCCAACAAGGTGGTGACGCTGGCCGAATCCGGCTCCTCACAGTTTGCGCCGCTCTATCCCGACGCCATGCCGCTGTTCGAGAAGATCAACACCATCGTCCAGCGCATCTATCGCGGATCCGAAGCGATCGCCGACAAGTCGGTGCGCGACCAACTCCACGCCTGGGAGCACGCCGGCTACGGCAACCTGCCGGTCTGCATGGCCAAGACGCAATATTCGTTCTCGACCGATCCGAACCTGCGCGGCGCGCCGACTGGCCACACCGTGCCGGTGCGCGAGGTCAGGCTGTCTGCGGGCGCCGGCTTCATCGTCGTCATCTGCGGCGAGGTCATGACCATGCCTGGCCTGCCCAAGGCGCCGTCTTCGGAGAAGATATTCCTGAACGAGATAGGCCAGATCGAAGGCCTGTTCTGAGGGCTCGCTGCCCCTCACCCTTGCCTCAGCTTCGGCGACTGGCTGATCGACCAACGCGTCGACCAATTCTCCACGTCGGCGCCGCCCCTCATCTGCCTGCCGACATCTCTCCCCGTGAACGGAGAGGATGCTGGCCGCAACGTCGGCACCCTTTCTGCAACGCTGTAGATTGGCGAAATCGGCGACAACGGCATCTTTCTCCCCGTCACTATACGGGGAGAAATGCCCGGCAGGGCAATGGGGGCGGCGCAAACCTTCAGCGATTGCCTTGCTCTCGATCCTGCTCGCCCTTGAAAGCGTCGCGTCATCTGTCATATATTGAAGCGACAGATGACGCGAGGAGGCAGACCCGTGGCGATGGCATTGAAAAAGGCACCCGCGGCGCCAAGAAACAATGACCTGCAGAAGGTGGCCAGATTGCTGGGTGGCGCCCGCATTCTATCGCGGCATCTCCGGAGCGCATTGGACGCCCATGAGTTGCTTGTTCACGGTCTGCCAGGCTCGGCGCTGGACCATCTCATTGGGCAGCTCGTCTTCATCCAGAAGACTGATTCGCTCGAGAAGGCCGTCGGCATGAGCTTGCGCACCTACCAGCGTCGGAAGGATTCTCCTTCCAAGCCACTCAGCCAGGACCAGAGTGGACGAACCTGGAAATTCGCCGAGATCCTGTCGAAAGCGACCGACGTGTTCGGTTCACAGGCGGAAGCCGAGCAATGGCTGGAGCGCCCGGCGATCGGGCTCGACCAGCGCCGTCCCATCGATCTTCTGGCAACCCCGGCCGGTGTCGAGCTTGTGCAAGACTATCTCGAGCGGCTTGAATACGGCGTTTATGCATGACGCCGCTGCCGGCGGTGCTTGGCGGCTCCGACCTCGTCGGCTGGCGTCTCGATCAGGCTGCGTTCGCGCCGACATGGGACAGTGGCGAGGGCGCATACAGGGTCGGCGGACGATGGAACAATAGGGGCGTGCGCGCAGTCTACTGCTCAATCGATCCTTCGACTGCGATTCTCGAGGTCGCAGTCCACAAAGGTTTTAGGGCGCTCGACACGATCGCGCATGTGATGACGGCGGCGATAGTCAGCGATGTCACGGATGTGCATATCGTCGACCCTGCCGTCGTTCCGAACCCTAACTGGCTGCGCCCGGGCATTCCGAGCTCCGGGCAGCAGGCATTCGGCGACGATCTTCTCAAACGGCACCGGTTCGTGGTGATTCCGAGCGCAGTATCCCAGAATAGCTGGAATCTGGTCTTCGAGGCGAGCGTCGCGAAGGGCGCCTATGCCATGAGGACCCAGGAAGCCTTTGCGCTCGATACGCGATTGCATCCTCCTCCTGCCAGGTGATCGTGCTTATCTCGTGGCGCAGGCGCCGAGGTGAGATTCGACTGTCGCTCGATCCCAGGACAATCACTCAGGTTTGCGCAGCCCCTCATTGCCCTGTGACCGGGAGAAAGACGCCTTCGCAAGAGATTTCGCCAACTGTCAACGTTGCAAAAAAGGGCGCCGAGGTTGCGGCCAGCCCCTTCTCCCTGTCGCTATACGGGGAGAAGGTGCCGGCAGGCAGATGAGGGGCGGCGCCGACATCGGGAATTGGTCATCTAACCTGAGCGATTGCCCTGCGCTCGATCCTGCCGCATCGAGCCATGGCGGCCCTCCCGTCTTACCCCTGCTGTTTCAATAGGGTGTCCATGAAAATGGTATAGCGCCAGAGATCGCAGCCTCTGGTCAAATGCCGAACCTATGCTAGCCTGCCCTGGCTGGGCTGTCCCAGGCCGTGTGATCGAGGGGTCAATCATGCTGTACATCCTTGCACTTCTGATCGGCGTCGTTGCCGGCCTTCGCGCCATGACCGCGCCAGCCGCCGTCGCCTGGGGCGCCTGGCTCGGCTGGCTGCCGGTCGCCGGAACCTGGGCTGGTTTCATGGGCCACTGGATCACCGTCGGCATCTTCACCATCCTGGCCATCGTCGAACTGGTCACCGACCAGTTGCCGTCGACGCCGAGCCGCAAGGTGCCGCAGCAGTTCGGCGCACGCATCGCCGTCGGCGCCTTCATCGGCGCGGTGATCGGCGCGACCGGCGGCGCCACCGCCGGCGGCCTGATCGCCGGCGCCATCGGCGCGGTTATCGGCACGCTGGGCGGCGCCGAGTTGCGCAAACGCCTGGCGCTGGCTTTCGGCAAAGACCAGCCGGCCGCCTTCATCGAAGACGCGGTGGCGATCGTCGGCGGCCTGCTGATCGTGGCGGCGGTGGCATGACGGCAAAGCCATTCGACGCCATCATCATAGGCGCCGGACAGGCCGGCCCGCCGCTCGCCGGCCGGCTGACGGCGGCCGGCATGAGCGTGGCGCTGATCGAGCGCAAGCTGGTCGGCGGCACCTGCGTCAACACCGGCTGCATGCCGACCAAGGCCATGGTGGCCAGCGCCTATGCCGCGCATCTCGCCCGCCGCGCCGCCGATTACGGCGTGACGCTCTCCGGTCCGGTCGGCGTCGACTACAGGGCGATCAAGGCGCGCAAGGACAAGGTGTCGGACGACGCGCGCGGCAACCTCGAGAGCTGGATTGCCGACATGGACAGATGCACGCTTTATCGCGGCCATGCGCGCTTCGAGACGGCCGATACCGTGCGCGTCGGCGACGACCCGCTGAGCGCCGAAAAAATATTCATCAACACCGGCGGCCGTGCCTCGGTGCCTGATCTGCCAGGCGTCGACGACATTTCGTTCCTGACCAACGCGTCGATGATGGATCTCGACGTGCTGCCGCGCCACCTGGTCGTCGTCGGCGGCAGCTACGTCTCGCTCGAATTCGCGCAGATGTTCCGCCGTTTCGGTTCACAGGTCACGGTGATCGAAAAGAGCCCGCGGCTGATCGGCCGCGAGGACGAGGATGTCTCGGCCGCCATCCTGTCCATCCTCGAGAACGAAGACATCACGGTTCATCTCGGCGCCGGCGACATCAGCTTCGCCAGGCAGGGCAGCGACATTGCCGTGACTTTCACCGCCGGCCAGGCGCCGGCTGTCGGCTCGCATGTGCTGCTGGCAGTAGGCCGGACGCCCAACACCGACGATCTCGGCCTCGACAAGGCCGGCGTCGAGGTCGACAAACGCGGCTTCATTGTCGTCGACGACCAGCTGCGCACCAGCGTGCCCGGCATCTGGGCGATGGGCGACTGCAACGGCAAGGGCGCCTTCACCCACACCTCCTACAATGACTACGAGATCGTCGCCGCCAATCTGCTCGACAACGACCCGCGCAGGGTTAGCGACCGCATCGAAGCCTATGCGCTCTATACCGACCCGCCGCTCGGCCGCTGCGGCATGACGGAGGCAGCGGTAAGAAAGTCCGGCCGCCGCGCGCTGGTCGGCCAGCGGCCGATGACCCGTGTCGGCCGTGCGGTCGAGAAAGGCGAGACGCAAGGTTTCATGAAGATCCTGGCCGATGCCGACACCAACGAAATCCTCGGCTGTTCGGTGCTCGGCCCCGGCGGCGACGAGGCGATACACTGCGTGCTCGATCTGATGTACGCCAAGGCGCCGATCAGCACGCTCGCGCGCGCCATGCACATCCACCCCAACGTCTCGGAGCTTCTGCCCACCATTGCCCAGGAGTTGAAGCCGCTGGCATAGGCCGGGCAGGACCAGTATGTCCGCCGCGCCCGGCCGAGTAGAGTCTTGCGCCCATAGCGCCAAAAGCTGGACCAATCGACAGCGTATCGACGAAAGGGCATGTGTTTTCCTGGAGGAATATCATGCAGAAATCGATCGAGCGTATCGCCGGCGACAGCGAGGGCGTTTCCTACGAATTCCCAGTCTTCCGCTTCGAGGGAACGGACAAGGCGGCATCTTCGGCCTATCTGCAGGCGGCACTGCATGCCGGCGAACTGCCGGGCGTCGTCGCCATCGACGCGCTGATGCCAATGCTTGAAAAGGCCGAAGCCGAAGGCCGCATCAAGGGCAATATCACCATCGTACCGCAAGCCAATCCGATCGGCCGCGCCCAGTATCATTTCGGCGAGCACCAGGGCCGTTTTCACCTGGGCACGCGCACCAACTTCAACCGCGGCTTTCCGCTGCTGGCCGCGCCTGACCCGACGCTCTTGCCGGACGCCACATTTGGCACGGCCGACCAGCGACTGAAGACGCGGCTGCTGCAGCTGTCGATCGGTCACGACATGGTGCTTGACCTGCACTGCGACGACGAGGGCCTCGCCTACCTATATGTCCATGCCAGCCTATGGCCGGCCATGGCGGATTGTGCTGCGGCCATGGGCGTCGATGCGGTGATCCTGTGGGATGAAGATACCGACGGAACCTTCGAAGGCGCCTCGATCACGCCGTATCTGAACCTCCCTGCCGAGGTAGCGCGGTTCGACCGGCGCGTCGCCACCACGGTCGAGTATCGCGGCATACTCGATGTCGACTGTGCTCTGGCCGGCGCCGATGCCGAAGGGCTTTATCGGCTGCTGGTGGGGCGCGGCGTGATCCTGGACCAGGCCCTGTCCACGCCCGGCAGCTTCACCGGTATCGTTGCACCGCTCGAAAACATCGACATGATGCCGGCGCCTCGGGCCGGCGCGGTCCTCTATAACGTGAAGACCGGCGACCGTGTGGCAAAAGGCGCGCTGCTCGCCACAATCGTCCATGCGCCGGGTGAAGCCGACGGCCGCACGCAGGTCTTAGCGCCGCAGGCGGGCATCATCCTGACACGGCGTTCCCGGCGCATCATCCGCGCCGGCGAAGATCTGCTGAAGCTGGTCGGCGACAGGAAGAGCGCCGATGCAAGGTCGGGAACGCTGGAGGATTGAGGGGCTCATGCCCTTCTCCCTGCCCTCCATTGAATCCAGTTGCGCGGCCGTGCAATCGCCGCTATTGGAATCGCCATGAACATGCGCTCGATCAAGACCGTTTGGTGGTGGGCTCGCTGACAGCGGCCTGTTCGAACGCGTGCGCGTGAAAATAGAAGGTGGCCGCAACGGAATGTCCGGGCGGCCATTTGTTTTTTCAAGCCATGCCCCGGGTCCGTTGCCCCAAGACGCTGAAATACCCAAGACGCTGATGGAGACGGCAATGACGACGAAAATTCTGGAGAACGGGGCGGAGCGCTTCGTCACGGCGGGTGGCGTGACGATTACCCGCGAGCGCCATGACCGGCCTTACGAAGGCGCGATCGACGCCTATGTCGACGGGCTGAATTCACGCCGTGGCGCCGTGTTTTCCTCGAATTACGAATATCCCGGCCGCTATACGCGCTGGGACACCGCCATCATCGACCCGCCGCTGGTGATCTCGGCGCGTGGCCGCGCCATGCGCATCGAGGCGCTGAACAGCCGTGGCGAGATGCTTCTGCCGGTGGTCGGCAGGGCGCTCGGCGGCCTTGACGAGGTGACGATCGCCGAGACGTCGAAGCGACTGATCCGCCTCGACGTGGCCAAGCCTGGCCGTGTCTTCACCGAAGAAGAACGCAGCCGCGTTCCCTCCGTCTTCACCGTGCTGCGCGCCATCACCGCTCTGTTCAAGACGGAGGAAGACGCCAATCTCGGTCTCTACGGCGCCTTCGGCTACGATCTCGCCTTCCAGTTTGATCCGGTCGACTACAAGCTCGAGCGCCAGCAAAGCCAGCGCGACCTCGTGCTGTTCCTGCCCGACGAGATTTTGGTCGTCGACCACTATTCGACCAAGGCCTGGACCGACCGCTACGATTATTCCAGCTATGGGTTTTCGACGGAGGGATTGCCGCGCGACGAAATCGACGAGCCGTTCAAGACCGCCGACCGCATCCCGCCGCGCGGCGACCACGAGCCCGGCGAATATGCCAAGCTGGTGCGCAAGGCGATGGAGAGTTTCAAGCGCGGCGACCTGTTCGAGGTGGTGCCCGGCCAGATGTTCTACGAGCGCTGCGAGACACCGCCCTCCGACATCTCCCGCAAGCTGAAGACCATCAACCCCTCGCCCTATTCCTTCTTCATCAATCTCGGCGAAGGCGAATACCTGATCGGCGCCTCGCCCGAGATGTTCGTGCGCGTCAACGGCCGCCGTGTCGAGACCTGCCCGATCTCCGGGACGATCAAGCGCGGCGGCGACGCCATTTCCGATAGCGAGCAGATCCTGAAGCTGCTCAATTCGAAAAAGGACGAATCCGAGCTGACCATGTGCTCGGACGTCGACCGCAACGACAAGTCGAGGGTCTGCGACCCGGGCTCGGTGCGCGTCATCGGCCGCCGCCAGATCGAGATGTATTCGCGGCTGATCCACACCGTCGACCATATCGAGGGGCGGCTGCGCGAAGGCATGGACGCCTTCGACGCGTTCTTGTCGCATGCCTGGGCGGTCACCGTCACCGGCGCGCCGAAATTATGGGCGATGCGCTTCATCGAGCAGAACGAGAAGAGCCCGCGCGCCTGGTATGGCGGGGCGATCGGCATGGTCAATTTCAACGGTGACATGAACACCGGCATGACGCTTCGCACCATCCGCATCAAGGACGGCATCGCCGAGGTGCGCGCCGGCGCCACGCTGCTCTTCGACAGCATTCCCGAGGAAGAAGAAGCCGAAACCGAACTGAAGGCATCCGCCATGATCTCCGCCATCCGCGACGCCAAGACCGGCAATGCCGCCGACACCGAACGCGCCACCGCGCGCGTCGGCGACAGCGTCAACATCCTGCTGGTCGACCACGAGGACTCCTTCGTCCACACGCTCGCCAATTATTTCCGCCAGACCGGCGCTAATGTCTCGACCGTGCGCACGCCAGTGCCGGACGAGGTCTTCGACCGGCTGAAACCCAATCTCGTCGTGCTGTCGCCCGGTCCCGGCACGCCGAAGGATTTTGACTGCGCCGCCACCATCAAGCGGGCCCGCGCGCGCGACCTGCCGATCTTCGGCGTCTGCCTCGGCCTGCAGGCGCTGGCCGAAGCCTATGGCGGAGAGCTGCGGCAGCTGCACGTGCCGATGCATGGCAAACCGTCGCGCATCCGCGTGTCGAAGCCGGGCATCATCTTTTCCGGCCTGCCCAAGGAGGTGACGGTCGGCCGCTATCACTCGATATTCGCCGATCCGGTGCGGCTGCCCGACGGCTTCGTCGTCACCGCCGAGACGGAAGAAGGCGTCATCATGGCCTTCGAGCACAGCAAGGAGCCGATCGCCGCGGTGCAGTTCCACCCGGAATCGATCATGACGCTCGGCCACAATGCCGGCATGCGCATCATCGAGAACATCGTTGCGCATCTGCCGCGCAAGGCCAAGGAAAAGGCGGCTTAGCTCCGGTTTCGGCGGCCGGAAGCAATCGATGACCGCTATTGATTCGAAAAACGCCGCCAAGCGCAAGGTCGCCAACCTCGCCTTCTGGTCGATCATCATCGCTTTCGTCGTGCTCGGCCTGAAGCTGGCGGCCTGGTACGTCACCGGTTCCGTGGCACTGTATTCGGACGCGCTGGAATCGATCGTCAACGTCATTGCCTCTGCCGCCGCCTATTGGGCGATCCAGGTCAGCTACAAGCCGGCCGACCAGGATCATCCGTTCGGCCACCACAAGGCCGAGTATTTCTCGGCTGTCCTGGAAGGCGTGCTGATCGTGCTGGCAGCCCTTCTGATCCTCAACGAAGTGTGGTGGTCCTTGCGGCATCCCGTCCCGCTCGAACAGCCCTGGACCGGCCTCGCCATCAACGGCGTCGCGACGGTGATCAACGCCTTCTGGGCCTTGACGCTGATCCGTGCCGGCCGTGCCGAGAAGTCACCGGCACTGGTCGCCGACGGCAGGCACATCATGACCGACGTGGCGACCTCGGTCGGCGTGTTCATTGGTCTGGTCGGCGCCGTGCTGACCGGCTGGCAAGTCCTCGATCCCGCTCTCGCCGTCATCGTTGCGCTGAACATCCTGTGGCAGGGCTGGCACGTCATCGGCTCGTCGATGAACGGTCTGATGGACCGCGCCGTCGACACGCAGGAGCACATGCGCATCCGCGACATCATCTCGGCCAATTGCAAAGGCGCGATGGAAGTCCACGATCTGAAGACGCGGATTGCCGGCCGCGCCACCTTCATCGAGTTCCACCTGGTCGTCGACGCCGACATGTCGGTGGGCGCCAGCCACGTCATCTGCGACCGCATCGAGGATTCGCTGAAGGCAGAAATCCCCTCGGTGCGCGTCACCATCCATGTCGAGCCCGATGACGAGGCAAAACTGCCCAAGGGCACGACGGCCGTGCCGTTCGCGTGAGGCGGCTAGGTCGGCCGTTCTAAAGCTGCCTCGACAAAGTCGTCGTCAAGCGGCCCAGTCACCTGGTCGAGCCAGCCCCAATCCTGCTCGAGCGGCTCGAGGATGACCGCTCGGCCTTGGCGGCGGATCGAAACCTCCTTGGTTTCGAAACGAAATTCCTTGGGCAGACGCACCGCCTGCGAGCGGCCTGACCAGAACACCTTCGCCTTCTCCATATGGCATCCTTTCTGACCCGAAAATCTCAAAGCGCGCAGGCAGTCTGGGGCATCGGCTCCAGCCGATAGACCTTGTCGTCGGATGCGGTCTCGCCTTCTGCCGCCTTCGAGCAGAGGTCGACGATCGGCAGGCTGCTGTTGGGGTTCGCCAGCATCATCGTGCCGTTGGCGCCGCGACGCAGAAAAATCTCCCTGGCCGCGATGTCGCAGGAAAAGTCGCTCGTCCTTCCGCTCGCCACACAGCGCCACTGGTCCGCTTCGCCGTCACAACTGTAGCTCTGCGTCACCTTGGCGGCATTCTGGCGCGTGGTGACGGAAACGGCTATGTCGGCGCCATCAGGCCAGTTTGCTGGTTCGCCGTCCTTGGCGAACGCGGCCAGTTCGATCGGGCCCCGGAAAACCCGGATGGTGTGGGTAAGCTGATCGGGATGCGAGCCGAGATGCGCGGCATCGTAGTCGCGCCCGTAGCAGAACGGCTGGTCCGGGTTCAGCCGCTCGCGCAGCGGTGCTCCCAGCGCCGGATCGACCGGATCGATGCGCGCGAATTCGGCCTTGCAGGTCTGCGCCGGCATGCGGTCGAGCCGGAAGCCGTCGTCTTCCGTGCCGAGTGCCTGCCTGGCAAACTCCTTTTCGCCAAGTTCATCCTCGGCGCCGGCATCGAGATAAAGGTTGCGATGCACGCCGGAGACGATCAGCCGGCCTTTTTCGTCGACGTTCACCAAGGCCATGGTGCGGTCGCATTCCATGCCGCAATGAATCTCGCCCGACTGCGGATCATCCTTACCGCACCAACCGCCGACCCATTCGGGCTCCCTGGCGCCGCGCACCGTCGTCGCCAAAAAACCGTTGTAGCCGGATGGACCACTGCTCGGCTCCTCGTTTGGATGGCTGACCGGATCACTGCCATAGTAGAAGAAAATCCGTCCCACCTTCTGGTTCGGGTGCACCTTGAGATGCGCGGCATCGTAGATACGCCCGAAACAGGCATCCTTGCCGTCCGGGCTGAGTTCGGCGAGCTCAGGCGTATCGTCGGCAAGGGCCGTGCTGGCCACAGCGGATAGCAAGGCGACAGCAAGTCCGGCGCCCACAATGGTCTTCCCCACAATGGTCCTCGACGTCATGTGCCTCTCCTCGCCCGATCACGACGTAACTTCAATTTATGCTAGGATCGATGCCGAAGCCACGCAATTTGCGAGAACATGCTGGAGAACGACATGATGCGACGTCGCGATATTTTCCGCGTCGGACTTGCCGGAGCAGCCGGTCTTCTCGGGCTGCGCCAGGTCAAGGCGGCGGCCGTGGAAGAGGAAAGGCAAAAGGTCGCCTATCACCTCAGCGACCTCGACAAGGTCGGCTTCGTTTTGGGCAATATCAAGAACCACTATGAGGGCACCGGCGGCAAGGTCGACATCGTGCTGGTTGTGCACGGACCGGCACTCGCCGCCTTCAAGTCGAAGAGCGCGTCGGCTGCCATTTCCAGCCGTTTTTCCGGCCTGGTTCGCGACGGGCTGGCCCCGCATGCTTGCGCCAATACCATGCAGGGCATGGACATTGCGCTCACCGATCTGCTCGACGGCTTCCATGCCGCCGAGACCGGCGGCGTCGTCAAGCTCGCCGAATTGCAGCGCCAGGGCTACGCCTATTTGCGGCCCTGAACCTCTACGGACTTGAACATGAGAGCGGCGAGGCCCTACGAAGAGTAGGAGAGTCCCGGAGGAATAGCCGTGCCAGCCACCACCACCGCCCCTGTCACTTCCACCCCTGTCACCTCCACCCTGGTCACCCCCACTTTGGTCATCCCCGACCTCGCCGGCAAGGCGGTGCTGATCACCGGCGCTTCGACCGGCATCGGGGCGGCACTTGCACTGGCCTACGCCGCGCAGAAATGCCGCGTCGCGCTGCATTATAATTCAAGTCGGGCGGCTGCCGAAAACCTGGCCGGGACTATCCGCAACGGCGGTGGCGAAGTATTCCCAGTCCAGGGCGATTTCTCGATTGCTGCCGATGTCGAGCGCGTCGTCGAGGACAGCGCGCAACACTTCGGCCGGCTCGATGGCCTGGTCAACAATGCCGGCGGCATGCTCGGCCGCGTGCCTTATGCCGAACTGACCGAGGCGCATTACGACGCGGTGATGGACCTCAACGCCCGCTCCGTGTTGACCGCATCACGCAAGGCGATGCCATGGCTGAAGCCCCAGGGCGGCTTCATCGTCAATACCTCGTCGATCGCAGCACGCAATGGCGCCGGCGGCGGCGCCGGCCTTTATGGCTCGGCCAAAGCCTTCGTCTCCAATGTGACTCGCGGTATGGCCAAGGAACTGATCGGCTTCAACATCCGCGTCAACGCGGTGGCGCCGGGCACCATCGCGACACCTTTCCATGAGCGCTATTCGACCGAGGAGCATATGAAGGCAATGGTTGCCACCATTCCGCAGGGCCGCGCCGGCACGCCCGAGGACTGCGTCGGCGCCTATCTGTTCCTCTCGTCCGCTCTGTTGAGCGGTTACATCACCGGCCAGGTGATCGAGGTGAACGGCGGCCAGTTGATGCCGTGAGCGGCGACCTGCATACTTGTCGGAACAAGCAACGGAGAAACCGGCAATGTATGGTCTGATCGGCAAGATGCGGGCGACGCGCGGCCAGCGCGACGCAATGATGGACGTCCTGCTTGCCAGCACCGGCGCCTTGCCAGGCTGCCTGAGCTATATCATCGCCACCGATCCGGCCGATGCCGACGCGATCTGGGTGACCGAGGTATGGACCGACCAGGCAAGCCACAAGGCTTCGCTGCAACTGCCGGAAGTCCAGGCGGCGATCACCAAGGCGCGGCCGATCATCGCCGGGTTTGAGTTCCAGGTGGAGACCCAGCCGGTAGGCGGCTTCGGCCTGCCCGCCGTCAAAACCGACTGACGCCTGAGCGGACGCATTTTTCGCCGCCGCGGGATTCGCATCTCCCCTCTTCGGGTCTAAGACCGAAAAATGGATTCCCTGCCAGACCAGCCGACCGTCGAACGCATGGCGCGGATGCCAAAAGTCTGGCAGTGGCTGGTGCTGCTGATTTTCTCGATGCTGTTTGCCGGCGCGCTGGAATTCGGCGCATTGCCGGCAGCGCTGCTGATCGGACCGATGCTGGCGGCGATCCTGGCCGGCACCAACGGCGCCACGGTGCGTGTGCCGCGTCCTCTGTTCGGCGCCGCCCAGGCGATCGTTGGCTGCCTTGTCGCCGCTTCGATCTCCGCCGACATCTTTCCGCTCTTCTACAGGGAATGGCCGCTGTTCCTCGGCACCGTGGTGGCGACCGTTGCTGCGTCAAGCCTGCTCGGCTGGCTGATCAGCCGCTGGCGTATCCTGCCCGGCACCACCGCAGTCTGGGGCTCATCGCCGGGCGCGGCCACCGCCATGGTGTTGATGGCAGGCGCCTTCGGCGCCGACCAGCGCCTTCATGCAATATCTGCGCGTCATCTTCGTCTCGATGACTGCGGCGCTTGTCGCAAAGATGTGGGTCGACACATCAGGCATCGAGGTCCCGGCCATCATCTGGTTCCCGCCGTTCGATCCAACAGCCTTTGCCGCGACACTTGGCGTGGCGCTCGTCGGCAGCCTCATCGGAAAGCTGTTCAGGCTGCCGTCACCCTTCTTCCTCGGCACCTTCGTTTTCGGCACTGCGGTGCATCTCGGACTAGGCGTACCGATGCAGTTGCCGCCCTGGCTGCTTGCCCTCGGCTATACGACGATCGGCTGGACCATCGGCCTGAATTTCACCAGGGCAATTCTGCGGCACGCGACGCGGGCGCTGCCGCAGATCGTCGGTTCGATCATCATCCTCATCGCCTTCTGCGGCGGTCTCGGCTTCATGATCAGCCACGTGCTCGGCATCGATCCGCTGACCGCCTATCTGGCGACCAGCCCCGGCGGCATGGATAGCGTCGCCATCATCGCCGCCGCCGCACAGCACGTCGACATCTCCTTCGTCATGGCGTTGCAATCGGCACGCTTCCTCGTTGTGCTGCTGATCGGGCCAAGCGTGGCGCGGCTGGTGGCAAGAAGCCTGAAGGAATGACCCGCTCGCGCAGACGTGTTCCGCCGCACCGTTACGGTGCGGACAGTCACGCAATCACCAGGCTGGAGATGAGATCGCCGTCCAGCGTGAAGGTCATGTCGCCCTCACCGTTGAAGCCATTGCCCTTCACGGCAATGCGAACCTCATAGGTGCCGTCCACAGCTGCGACGCAGACAATGCTGAGATGGGACTGCATGCCGATATTGTCCGACTGGTTCCAGCGCGCGATCTCTGCGCGCCCCTTGAAGGTGCGGCCCCAGTCGCTCAGCAATGCATCCGCCGTGAACGTGTCGAGAAACGTCGCAGTGTCACCTTCATTGGTGGCCTCGACGAAGCGTCGGATGGGATCGGGCTGGGTCATCAATCCAGCCTGTGTATCAGGTCATCATCCAGCCAGCGGGCGAAGAAATAGACCAGTTGCTTGTGCCACCATGGCCAGTCATGGCTGACATCGCCTCCCCAATAGTCGACCCAGGCGGGAATGGACTTTTCGCGCAGCACCTGTTCCAGCGCCCGTGTCTCGACCAGCATCCGTTCTTCCCATGCCCCCTGCCCGCAACAGAAGATCAGCCTCAGCGCCTTCAGCCGGCCGAGCAGTTTCTGGTCGACGATGCCAGGCAGATAGTCGAGCGGTGAGTTGAAGAAGATGTTGCCGTCGAGCTCCTCTCCGAAGAAGTCGCGGGTCGAATAGACCCCCGACAGCGCAATCACGCCGCTGCCCAGTTCCGGAAATCGGAAGACGAAGTTCGACGCATGATAGCCGCCCATCGAACAGCCTGAAAACAACGGCTTCAGCGTACGCCCGCCATTGGCCTCGGTCGCTGCAGAGAGAACTTCCGGCATCGCCTCTTCGCGCACATAGCGGAAATAGGCCTCGTGGCGAGCGATGCGGTCGGCCGGGTCGTTATGCTTGGCGAAGAAGGATTCCGAATCGATGCCGTCGAGGGTGAAGAGTTGGATGCGGCCAGTGTCGATAAACTCCGAAAGCACTGCGACCCCGCCGGAATCCTCGAACTGGTAGAACCGTCCTTGCGAGGTCGGGAACACCACCACCGGCCGCCCGGCATGACCGTAGCGCTTGTATTCCATGTCGCGGCCAAGGTTGCGGGCAAAACCCTTGTGATAAGAAATATCCATCGGCCTCACGCCTTTTCCGCGTGGATGTAATTGACCGCCTGGCGCAGCGCTTGGGCGTCTTTGGAACGCATCTGATAGGCGTAGTGTCCCATGGCGCGGCTGAAAACCTCTTCGATGGCCTGATGGTGGACGATCTTGTCGCCGTGGGCGGCTAGCACGTCGGCATGGCTATGCAAATAGTGGAGGTGCCGTTTGCGGCTGGCATAAGCGGTGAAGTACTTGCCCTTGTAAGGCCCGCCAGCGGCATCCCTGACCACCATCTCGGCCCACGCCGCATAGACGTCGATGTCGAACGTATAGTTGATGGCGTCGGTCATCCAGGCGCCGGGTGGCCGCATGTTGACCTCAAGCGCGATGATGCGGTCGTCCTTGGTCTCGAACAGCTCGATATGGAAGAAGCGCTCGCGCACGTCGAAGGCCCTGAGGATCTTTCTGCCGGCCTCCTCGACTGCCGGGCTGATCTCAGGAAAGCAGGTGTAGCTCATGTGGCGATCACGGTTGACCACCTCCATGACGCTCTGGTCGTAGCGGTGGCTGGCCGCCAGCACCACTTCGCCGTCGCGGTTGACCAGCCCGTCGAAGGTCACCACCAGCCCCTCGATGAACTGCTCCATGACGAAGCTGACATCTTCCGGCTTGTCCTTGAAAAATTGGTCGAGTTCCCTCGTATTGGAAATCTTGAAGGTGTTCGAGGCGCCGGAGCCGGAGTCCGGCTTCACCACCACGGGATAGCCGACGCGGCGGATGAAGGTCATGGCGCCGGCCCGGTCGGAGCATTTGCGCTGCGGTATGGTCTCGACGCCGCTCTTGCGGAAGAAGGCGCGCATGCGGCTCTTGCGCTTCAAATTCTTCACGAAATCGAGTTTGGTGCCAAAGATGTTGAAGTCGGTACGGATGTTGGCTTCCAGTTCCAGCCAATGCTCGTTGAGCGACTCGAAGCGGTCGATGCGGCCCCATTTGTGGATGAAATGGCCCATCGCCCGGAACACCGGCTCGTAGTCCTCCATGTCGGCGACGCGATAATACTCCGACAGCGCCGTCTTCAGTTTTCCGTTCAGCGCTTCATAGGGCGCGTCGCCGATGCCGAGCACGGTGGCACCGGCCTTCCTCAGCCGATCGCAGAAGTCGGCGCCGTTAGCGGGAAAATGCGGCGAGAAGAACACGAAATTCATGGACGGCCTCCCCCGGCATTGTCACCAAGTCGACAGCCCAGTCTGGCGCATTTGCCGCGTGTGGGGAAGGGCGCGCACAGCGCCGCCATGCAGCCCACTTGCCTCTCCTTAGCCGCTCCTGTATGAAAACCGCCATGATCAACCGCGCCACCTCCGTCGCTTCCCGTCAGACCGGCTTTTCTGGCGAGACCGTGCGCGCGCTTGCTTCCGCTCTGCTGCTTCTCGGCCTTATCGGCGATCGCCGGGTTCGCTGAAGGAGCGCCCGGCGGTCGAACCGCCGCTCACGCGCATGCTCCTTGGCCAGTCTCAAAATTGGCAAGTCACATCAAGCGAATGAACATCTGGTAAAGGCGCCGCTCGGCACCAGATCCGCCTGAAGGCGGATCCCGCGAGCCGCCGGGAGAGACGACAATGAACGCACGAGAAGAGATCCGCGCAGACAGCGGGGAGATGGGCAAGGATGCCCGGGGCATGCCGGAGGCAGCCCGGGGCATGCCGGAGGCAGCCCGGAAATACCAACCCTACCCGACGGTCGGTCTCACCGACCGCATTTGGCCTTCGAAGGTCATCGACAAGGCGCCGATCTGGTGCTCGGTCGACCTGCGCGACGGCAACCAGGCGCTGATCGACCCGATGGGCCACGAGCGCAAGGCGCGCATGTTCGCCCTGCTCCTCGACATGGGCTTCAAAGAGATCGAGATCGGCTTCCCGTCGGCCTCGCAAACCGATTTCGATTTCGCCCGCTGGTGCATCGAAGAAGGCAATGTCTCAGCCGATGT
This sequence comes from Mesorhizobium sp. WSM4848, assembly GCF_055811375.1. NCBI lineage: Bacteria > Pseudomonadati > Pseudomonadota > Alphaproteobacteria > Hyphomicrobiales > Phyllobacteriaceae > Mesorhizobium > Mesorhizobium sp. WSM4848. The sequence goes on along the minus strand of NZ_JBVVPX010000032.1, from coordinate 60,803 downwards.
CTCGCTGCAGGTGCTGGTGCAGTGCCGGCCGGAACTGATCACCCGCACCTTCGAGGCGCTGCAGGGCGCCACCAACCCGATCGTGCATTTCTACAATTCGACCAGCGAATTGCAGCGCCGCGTCGTCTTCGAGAAGGACGTTGCCGGCATCAGGCGGATCGCCACCGATGCTGCCAAGATGATCACCGACATGGCGGCGAAGGCCGGCGGCGGTTATCGTTTCGAATATTCGCCGGAGAGCTTTACCGGCACCGAACTCGAAGTGGCGCTGGAAATCTGCAACGCCGTCACCGAAATCGTGAAGCCGACGGCGGAAAACAAGCTGATCATCAACCTGCCGTCCACGGTCGAGATGTCGACACCCAACATCTATGCCGATCGCATCGAATGGATGTGCCGCAACCTCGACAACCGCGAGAACCTGCTCATTTCGCTGCATCCGCACAACGACCGCGGCACCGGCGTCGCCACCACCGAGCTCGGCCTGATGGCGGGCGCGGACCGCGTCGAAGGCACGCTGTTCGGCAATGGCGAGCGCACCGGCAATGTCGACATCGTCACGCTGGCGCTCAACATGTACACGCAAGGCGTCGATCCCGAGCTCGACTGCTCCGACATCAACCGGATGAAGGACGTCTATGAATATTCGAACCAGTTGAAGATCCCCGAGCGCCATCCCTATGTCGGCGAGCTCGTCTACACCGCCTTTTCCGGCTCGCACCAGGATGCCATCAACAAGGGCATGAAGGCGTTGCGCAAGGCCAACACGCCGTACTGGGAAGTGCCCTATCTGCCGATCGACCCAGCCGATGTCGGACGCAACTACGAGGCGATCATCCGCATCAACTCGCAGTCCGGCAAGGGCGGCATCGCCTATGTGCTGCAGGCGGACTACGGCCTCAACCTGCCGCGCAACCTGCAGATCGAGTTCAGTCAGGCGATCCAGGCGATCACCGACGCCGAAGGCAAGGAGGTGCCGGCCAAGCGCATCTACGAGCGCTTTCTCGAAACCTATGTCGATCAGCCCGGCGCGCGGCTGAAGTTCCTTGACCACCACACCTATCCGGACCTCGAGACCAAGGGCCGGCGTGCGGTGGAGGCGGTCATCCTGGACAGGGGCAAGGAGGTGACGATTTCAGGCTCCGGAACCGGCCCGATCGACGGCTTTGTCGACGCGCTGTCGCGTCATGTCGGCGTGCCGATGTCGGTGCTCGACTATTCGGAGCACTCCATGCAGCGCGGCTCGAATGCCTCGGCCATCTCCTATGTCGAGATGGAGCATCCCGGCGGCAAACTGTTCGGCGCCGGCATCAACACCAATATCGTGGCCGCTTCGCTGGAAGCCGTGGTTTCCGCCGCCAACCGCATCGTCGGCCGAAAGGTCGACTAGAGCAATTCCAGGAAAAGTGCGTAGCGGTTTTCCGTCCGGAATTGCGTAAAACAAATGCTTGATGCATGTCGCGCAAAAGCATGCCCTCGGGCCTGATCCAGGGCCTGACCCGAGGGTGCGTAGCGGTTTTCCGTCCGGAATTGCGTAAACAAATACTTGGAGCGGTTCGGCGGTCTATCAAAAAGCTGGACCGCTCCAGACCAGCTGTCGAAAGCGATGAGCTGGAGCAAGATGAGCCCGGATGGTACCATCCTGCTCCAGTCTTTCGCCCATTAACCACCGGAATATTATCCGGTGGGGTACGCGATCGCATAATGGATGCATGCTTGTATGGCAGTGCAGGCGCTATATGATTGCGTCTTAACCTGTGCCGACTTCGAGAGGATCGACACTTGCAGCATGCCACGCCTGCCGCCCCCGCAGTGCGCGAGACGTTGGAGCGATTGCTAGCCAGCGAAACGTTCGGGAGATCCGAACGAGCGCGTAAGCTGCTTCGCTACCTGGTCGAGCGCGAGCAGGCAGGCGAAGCCGACAAGCTCAAGGGCTTTTCCATTGCGATGGATGTTTTCGGCAAGGACGGCGATTTCGATCCGTCGACCGATGCCGTGGTGCGGGTGCAGGCGGGAAGGTTGCGCGAGCTTCTGCAGCATTACTTTGCCAATGAGGGCGTTGCCGAGCCGATCCGCATTGCCATTCCGCGTGGCGGCTATGTTCCATCCTATGAACGCAACGCGATCCGCCTGCCGGTCGAGCCGGCGTCGGCGGAACACGTCGAAGCGGCGGCCACCTTGCCGGAATCGCCCGAAGAACCCGGCATGGCCGCACCTGCCGCATCGTTGATGTCCCCCGTCGTTCGCCAGCCGGCACCCTCGCTGCTGCGCCATCTCCAGTTTTTCTGGCTGGCGATCGCTCTGGTCATCGCCATGCTGGGCGTGCTGATCCTTCGTCAGGGAAGCAGCGCATTGCTGGCCGGAAGCGATGCCGCGCCGACGATTGAAAATGCGGTGGCAACCGGCAGCATTGCGCCATGGGCTCCGGTTGAAAGCCTTCCGCTCGTCTATATCGAGGTGAAAACCAACAGTGCCGAGGCTGCCCGCGTCGCCGCATCGCTGCGCGCCGGCCTCAGCCGCTTCGACACGGTCACCTTCATCGGTCGCGATACTGACGGCCCGCCCGATCCGGTCGCCGATGCGATCAGCTTCGTATTCGATGTCTTGCCGGGACCAACGGCAGGCGATGTCACGCTGGAGCTTCAAAGCGTGGCGACCGGACGGGTCCTGCTGTCACGCAACTTGACTGCCGCCGACAGCACATCCTCCACCGTCGAGGACAGTGTCGCCGGCATTTTGAGTTCGGCCGTTCCCGCCTCGGGCGCGATCTACAACTATATCGATCTGAGCGGCCTTCAGACCGGCCTGACGGAATGTCTGCTGCTCAACGACAAATACTATCTCGACCAGGGCGCCAAAACCCATGAGACTGCCTATCGCTGCCTCGAAATCCTGGTAGATCGGGATGCGAAATCGTCGCTCGTCTTTTCGGAGCTGGCGACCCTGCATCTCGAGGCGGCCACAGATCACTACGCCTATCCAGCCGGCGCAACGATCGAACAGGCGATGTCGCTGGCCCGTCGCGCCGTGCAGATGGGGCCGACCAGCCCCTATGCCCACCGTGCCTATGGCTATCTCAATTCCCGCCTCGGCAATTCGGAGGAATCGATCCGCTGGATCCGCAAGGCCTACGAACTCAACCCTTACGACCTCAGCATGGCGGCAGCTTACGCCTACGGGCTGATTTTCGCCGGCAGGTACAGGGAGGGAACACCGATCCTTGCTCACGCCGCCGAAACCTCCAGCGCCCATCCGACCTGGTGGGATTACGGGCTTTTTGTCGGCCAGTTCATGGCTGGCGATATGAACAAGGCCGCACTTGCCAGCGATGCGTTGCAAGGGACGCCGACGAAATCGCACTATCTGGCTGCGCGGCTGATCACTGCCAAGGCCGCCGGCCGCGATCAACTGGCGCACGAACTTTTGGACGAGTTGACTGTCAAGTTCCCGAAATTCGCTGCCGATCCGCGCGCCACTTTTGTCGAGCGGAGATACCCCGCCGATCTGACCGAGCGGCTGGTCGAGGCTTTGCGTGCCGCCGGGCTCGGCAATGCCAGCTAGTCCTTCCGACCAGCACGGCCGATCGCGGTGATTTCATCCCTTTACGCTGCCGAACGCGGCGCCGGCCCGAAGACGGTTGTCTTCCTGCATGGCTTCGGCGGTTGCCATGGCGACTGGCACGAGGTGATTTCGACACTGGCACCTGGTTCACGGACGCTGGCCTATGATCTTCCGGGCCATGGGCTGTCCCTCGATTTCCCGGGTGGCGGCCCGGCCAGAACAGCCGCCCGGGCCATTCTTGCAGACCTCGCCGCACGCAGAATCAGGAGGGTGCATCTCGTCGGCCATTCGATGGGCGGGGCGGCGGCAGTGCTGATGGCATTGGCCGAGCCCGAGGGGATAGCCTCGCTGACGCTTCTGGCGCCGGGCGGGTTTGGCACTGAGATCAATGGCCCGCTGTTGCGCCGTTACGCCGCAGCAGCCGGCAAAAGTGAAATTCGCGCCTGCCTCGCCGCCATGTCCGGACCGCAAGGCCCGCCCTCGGAGCGCATCGTGGATGTGCTTGGCGAAATGCGTGCGCGTCCCGGCCAGTTGCACAAACTGGTCGAGATCGCGGCCGCCATGACCAGGGACGATCGGCAGGGCGTCATCCCGCGCGAACGGCTCGAAACGCTGGATATGCCGGTGATGGTGGTTTGGGGGACGGATGACACAGTGCTGCCCTTCAACCAGGCCGATGGTCTGCCAGCGCATTTCCACCTGCACCACGTGTCGGAGGCCGGCCATATGCTGGTCGAGGAAGCGCCCGGCCTGATCGCCGAGATCGTCCGCCACAACATGAAACGCCGCAGCAGGGCGCTTCGTCCAAACTCCGTTCCCGCGGCGGGCTGATCCGTCCCTGTCAAAGCGCGGCTTCGGGCCGGATTTTGCAAGCCGCCTATCGATCTCGCAAGTGCATTTTGCTGCATTTTGCCAGCGACTATGTTAATTCGGTGTTAACCAAACCCGCGAGGCAACGCCGATGAAGGATGCAGCCGAGAACATAAGCCAGGCCGATCAGTCGCGAAAATTGTCCGACGCCATCCGCGACGTGAAAAACGCCTTCGCCGACCGCGACGACGTCGTGGTCGACATGCGCGAAGCTCATCGCATGCGGCTCGAGTTGCTTGCCGCCGAACTCGCGCCGATCTTCGCCGACGTGCCCGCCGACATGGACAATTTCGACTTCGCCGTCTCGTCCGGGCTGCAGCCGCGCCTCTGGATCGACGCCGTCAGCCATGTCGCCATGGGACGCGACCGCCGCACCTATCGCTTCCTCAAGGACACGCGCATCGGCCGGGTAGTGCTCGCCGAATCGACCGAGATGAAACCGGTTGCCGATCAGGTGACGCGCTACGTCGCGGAGCGCGTCGTCGAACGCCAGAGAATGCTGGAAGGCGGGGTCGAGCAGGCTGTCGCCGGCCTGAAACGTGCCTTGGTCCCGGAGGCCGAGCCGCCGCTGCGGGCCGCCACGCGCCGCAAGCGTTGGTCAACCTTTCTCTCCGGTCTCGGCCTGATCGCCGCCGGCGCCCTGGTCGGGTTGGCTGTATCGATCGTGTTGTTCTGGGACCGCCTCGTTGCGATGGGACTGAGTTTTGGACCATGATCCTGAACCGAAGGTCCGCGTAGCGAAAAGTGGAAACCGGTTTTCGGAAAAGATCATGGTCAAACAAAAAGATAGAGCCCCATCCCGATTCCATCGGGATGGAACAGGCTCTAGGCCATAGCGTCCGCGCCAAGCTCCACAACCTCCAGATCGGCTGGCGGGATGGCCGGCCCGGTCAGGCCACGTCGCGTCAGCCTGAGCCGCCAATTGCCTGTTTCACCATCGATCTCCAGCAGATTATATTGCGCCGCTGGACGCCTGCCGCCTGGCGCCTGCCCTGCGGCAGCGACGCCGACCACCGGAATTTTGGCGCCGCGCCCATTGATCGAGAACAGCGTCGGCTCGTGCGAATGGCCGTGCAGCACAAGCTCGGCCCCGTGCCGCTGAACGACTTTTTGGAAGCGGGCAATGCCGAACAGCCGCTTGGGCTGCGAAACGGCGCCGCGTACCGGCGGATGGTGGATCATGATCACCCGGAACAGCCCGCGTTTGGCCGTGGCATCGAGCACGTCGCGCAGCCTTTCCGCCTGGTCTTCCAGAAAAAAGCCGTTGGCCATGAACGGAGCCGTCGCCCGCGCCGTCGTGACACCGATCAGCGCGACGTTGCCACGCACGCGCAGATAGGGAAAGGCTTCGCGGTCGACCGGCGTATTGACGCCGTCGCCGGTCATCCACGCCGTCCACGACCGGCAGGACTTGTCGAAAGCTCCAGGCACATAGGCGTCGTGGTTTCCCGGAACGACCGACACATCGTCGGGAGAGCCCAGCGTCTCCAGCCAGTGCTTGCCCATCTCGATCTCGCCATCGAGAGCCAGATTGACCAGATCGCCGGTGACGGCAAGGTGATCGGGTGCGCTCGCCTTGATATCGGCGACGATGGTGTCGATGACGGCGTCGCGCATGTGGCGGCGGCGATTGCGCTGCCAGTTGACGTAACCGACCACCCGCTTGGAGGCGAGATCGCGATAGGTTACACCGGGAAGCGGTCCTAAGTGGATATCGGAAATATGTGCGAGCCTGAACATCCCTCCTTCATAAGCGACGCGCGCGCTGCTTTCCACCCACGGTTTCGTGGGTGATGATGCGGCCCGATCCGGAGCAAGCTTTCCGCCAGACCGGCTGGCCGGGTCTCAGGGCAAGGCTGTTTCATCTGTATTTCGTGCTGCGGCGGCCGATGACGCTCGGGGTGCGTGGCTTGATCCACGATCGCACCTCCAATTCCGTCTTCCTCATTCGCCATACCTATGTACCGGGCTGGCAGCTTCCCGGCGGTGGCGTCGAGCTGGGCGAGACGATGATCGAGGCGTTGGCGCGCGAGCTCTCCGAGGAGGGCAATATTGCGTTGACCGCGCCACCGGTGCTGAAATCGATGCATTTCAACCGTCGGGCCAGCCGCCGCGACCATGTCGGCCTCTATTTGGTCGAGCAGTTCGATCAAACGGCGCCGAAGCTGCCGGACCGCGAGATCGCCGCAGCCGGTTTCTTTCCGCTCGACCGCCTGCCGGAAGGAACCACGCCGGCCACGTTGCGGCGGATTGACGAGATTTTTGGCGGCGCGGCGGCATCGCCTTACTGGTAGATCACGCTGCCTTCCTGAACCTCGCCCGATCATGCGGCGCGGCGTAGTGCAGTTCCGGCCCGACCGGCACGATGTGCGTCGGGTTGATCGTTTCGTGGCTGCCGTAATAGTGCGCCTTGATGTGGTGCAGGCTCACCGTGCCGGCGACGCCCGGGACCTGGTAGAGGTCGCGCAGATAGTTCGACAGGTTTGGATAGTCGGCGATGCGGCGCAGGTTGCACTTGAAATGGCCGACATAGACCGGGTCGAAGCGGACCAGCGTGGTGAACAGCCGCCAATCGGCCTCGGTGATGCGGTCACCGACGAGATAACGCTGGCGAGACAGGCGATCCTCGAGCTGGTCGAGCGCCGAGAACAGTTCGCCGAACGCTTTCTCATAGGCCGCTTGCGTGGTGGCGAAGCCGGCGCGATAGACGCCGTCGTTGACTGAGGGATAGACCAGAGCATTGACCGCGTCGATTTCGCCGTGCAGTGCTTTCGGATAGAAATCGAGGCTGGCATCGCCCCATTCGTCGAAGGCTGAATTGAGCATCCGAATGATCTCGGAGGACTCATTTGAGACGATTGTCTGTTCTCGCCTGTCCCACAGAACCGGCACCGTCACGCGGCCGGAAAAGGCGGGATCGGCCTTGGTATAGATCTGGTGCAGGAAGTCGAGGCCGTAGAGCGTATCGCCGGTGGCGCCGTCCTCGGCCAGGAAGGTCCAGCCGTTGGCGCCCATGAAATGATGGACGACCGAGAGGGAAATCACGTCCTCGAGTTTTTTCAGTGCCCGAACGATCAGCGTCCGGTGCGCCCAGGGACACGCAAGCGAGACATAGAGATGGTAGCGGCCCGGCTCCGCCTTGAAGCCGCGCGTGCGGCCTTCGGCCGGCCTGCCGTCAACCGTGACCCAATCGCGCCATTGCGACTGCGCCCGCACGAATTCACCGTCGCTCGCCTTGGTGTCGTACCCGCTGTCCTGCCATTTGCCGTCGACCAGCAATCCCATGCGATGTCCTTTCCTCTTTGTAGGGATGTAGGCACAAACCGACGATGCGGAAATCGCCAGGCGTTGAACAGTTCGTCAATCGCCAAGGCGGCAAAGGAAGGCGGCAACCGAAGGGCGGCAAGCAAACGGCCGATTGCAGTGGCTGAAGATTGGTGCTAGCGGAAAATCCGCATGTTTGACTTTGCTTTGATCCGGTTTGACCGACGACGAAAGGGCGCCCGCGCTTGATGAAGCGCTGACTGGCGAACGCTGCCGTTTGCAGCAACCTTTCCCCGTCTACCGGAACGCAAAGACCATGAGCCTTGCCGACGTGAAATACCTGCCGGAAACTCCGGCGCAAGACCCCGAAATCGAAGCCATCAACGACGAAGCCTTCGGGCCGGGCCGTTTCGTGCTGGGCGCCTACAAGATCCGTGAGGGCGGCCCGCATGAACGGGATCTGTCCTTCGTGGCCGTCGATGGCGATATCGTTGTCGCCTCTGTGCGCATGACGCGCATCGCGGCCGGCGCCGGCCGCGCGCTGATGCTCGGACCGCTTGCCGTGCGGCCGGCCTACAAAAATCTTGGCATTGGCCGCCGGCTGGTGGCGATCGCGCTGGAGGCCGCCGCCAAGGCCGGCATGCCGGCCGTAATGCTTGTCGGCGACGAGCCCTATTACGGCCCGCTCGGCTTCAAGAGAATCCCGCGTGGGCAAATCTCCATGCCGCGCCCGGTCGATCCTGACCGGCTTTTGTCGCATGAGATCGTGCCGGGCGCGATGGCACGGCTGGTGGGGGAGGTTTGCCACGCCGATCAGGCAAGGATTGCCGCGCAAATCGCCGCGATGGAGTGACAAACCGAGTGCTGTTGCGCCCTCCTGTCGAGCTTCGTAGCATGTGGCCGATCAGCGCATGACCCCGAAAATCGGAATCGATTTCGGAAAGGATCATGCGCATGCATAAGATAGAGATTTAAAGCGCGTCGATTTGAGCCTGTTTCAATTCGACGCGCTTTGGATGGAGGACGCCGACATGAACCCGAACGGCCAGATTGCAATTGTCACCGGCGGCGGCTCCGGCCTCGGCGAAGCGACGGCACGTGCACTGGCCGCAAAGGGCGCCGGCGTTGCCATCCTCGATCTCGGTATCGAGCGCGCGGCGAAGATTGCCGCCGATATCGGCGGCATCGCTATCCAATGCGACGTAAGCAGCGCCGACGGCGGTGCTGCTTCAGTGGCGGAAGTGGTAAAAAAGTTCGGCGAACCCCGTATTCTGGTCAATTGCGCCGGCATCGCCATCGGCATGAAGACGATCGGCAAGGACGGTCCGCACCCGCTCGACCAATACCGCAAGGTGATCGAGGTCAACTTGATCGGCACCTTCAACATGATCCGCCTCGTCGCCGACCAGGCCGCTAAGCTTGAGCCGCTGGACGGCGGCGAGCGCGGCGTCATAGTCAACACGGCATCGGTCGCCGCCTATGACGGTCAAATCGGCCAGGCGGCCTACTCGGCCTCCAAAGGCGGCGTCGTCGGCATGACGCTGCCGGTGGCGCGCGACCTTGCCCGGTCGGGCATTCGCGTCTGCACCATCGCGCCCGGCATCTTCAAGACGCCGATGATGGCCGGTATGCCGCAAGAGGTGCAGGATTCGCTGGGCGCCGCGGTGCCCTTCCCGTCCCGTCTCGGCGAGCCTTCCGAATATGCAGCCCTTGCGTTGCACATCATCGAAAACCAGATGCTCAACGGCGAGACCATTCGCCTCGATGGCGCCATCCGCATGGCGCCGAAGTAGCCGACCATGAGTGCCGAAGTCGCCCTTCAGGCGAAGACCGGCCCGCTCGCCGGCCTGACGGTGATTGAGATGGCCGGGCTTGGACCGGTGCCTCTGGCCGGCCTGATGCTGTCGGAAATGGGCGCCGAGGTGCTGCGCATCGAGCCGGCTGGGTCAAGCCAGCCGTTTCTGGCGCTACCGGACGAATACGACATCGACTGTCACGGCCGCTCCATCCTGCGGATTGACCTGAAGCGCGGGGAAGGCGCCGAACTGGTGCTGCGCCTTGCCGAAAAGGCCGACATGCTGGTCGAAGGGTTTCGTCCCGATGTCATGGAGCGGCTTGGTCTCGGGCCCGATGCGGTACTGGCGCGCAATCCGGCCCTGATCTACGGCCGCATGACGGGGTTCGGCCAGGACGGTCCGCTATCGGGACGTGCCGGCCACGACATCACCTACCTCGCCTATTCGGGTGTGCTGCATGCCATCGGCCAGCAAGGAGTCCGGCCAGTCCCACCGCTCAACCTTGTCGCCGACTACGGCGGCGGCGCCATGATGCTGGTCGCCGGCGCACTGGCCGCCCTGTTTGAGCGCTCGCGCTCCGGCAAGGGTCAGGTGATCGACGCCGCGATGACCGAGGGCGCTTCTATGCTGGCGACACCTGTGCACGCCCTGATGGCGGCGGGCCTGTGGAGTGACACGCGTGGCGCGAACCTGCTCGATTCCGGCGCGCCCTTTTACGACACCTATGAGACCGCGGACGCACGGCACGTCGCCGTCGGCTGCCTTGAGCCCCGGTTCTTCGCCGAATTCGCAAGACTGCTGCCGCTCGACCAAATTTTTGTACGCGGCCAATACGACAGGAATTTGTGGCCGCAGATGCGGGCCGCCATTGTCGACCGGGTCGGGCAGAAGACACGGGACGACTGGGACCGTCTGTTTGCTGCGACCGATGCTTGCGTCGCACCGGTCTTGTCGCTGCGGGAAGCCAGGGATCATCCGCACAATCGCGCTCGCAACGCCTTTGTGATGTCGGGTGCGCTTGAGCGGCCCGCCCCGGCGCCGCGCTTTTCGCGCTCCCGGCCGACGCTTGCCGCCATGCCGCCCGATCACGATTGTCAGGCGGCGACCGTGCTGGCACGCTTCGGCCTTTCGGAAAGCGAAACTGAGGCCCTTGTCAAATCCGGTGTGATACGTTGATAACTGGAGAGCAAGGATCAGCTTAAGACGGTGTGGATTTGAACGATCGAAAGAAGGACGTGATCCGCGAGACCGACGCCGAAGCGATCAGGCTGGCGAAGACGTTGATGCGCAGCGCCCGTTTCGGCGCGCTGGCGGTGATCGAGCCCGGGACCGGTTCGCCGCTGGCCAGCAGGGTTGGTGTCGCCACCGATATCGACGGCACGCCGCTGATCCTTGTATCGATGCTGTCCGCCCATACCGGCGCGATCCTTGCCGACCCGCGCTGTTCGCTGCTTGTCGGCGAGCCCGGCAAGGGCGACCCGCTGGCGCACCCACGGTTGACGCTCGTCTGTCGGGCGGCACGGCTTGAGCGTGGATCCGACGAGCACGCCCGCGCCGAACGGCGCTATCTCAACCGCAACCCCAAGGCGAAGCTCTATGCCGGTCTTGGCGACTTCTCGATCTTCCGCCTCGAGCTGGAGCGCGCCAGCCTCAACGGCGGCTTTGGCAAGGCCTACCTGCTCGAACGCGCCGATCTGGTCACGACCGCGCCGATCGTCGACGAGCTTGCCGCTGGCGAACAATCCGCCCTCGACCATATGAATGCCGATCATAGCGACGCAATTGCCGTCTACGCGCGCCACTTCGCCAAGGCGGCGGGCGACGGCTGGCTCGTCACCGGCTTTGACGCCGACGGCATGGACCTGGCATTGGGCGACGATGTCTGCCGGGTGTTCTTTCCCGAGCCATTGAGGACGGCGCGCGAGCTCAGGCATGTTCTGGTCGACATGGCAAAAACCGGCCGAGTGGCGGATTAAACACAGTCCGACAGTTAATCGCGTCGGGTCGAAAGCAAGTCTTGAGGTTTGAGCTAGATGTTCTACGCTTTCCCGGTAGCGTTGAATCGCCAGCGCACATTCGCAAGTGAGCCTATGGAATCAGACGCTATTGCCCCCATAGCGCCGGAGGAGCAGGAAGGTATGGGGGATCGATGGTCTCGAAAAAGCTAATCGCCAATGCCGAATCAGCGGCTTCGTTTCTGACGCTGATGGGCAACGAGAAACGACTTTTGATCATGATCTACCTGGCCGACGGTGAAATGTCGGTCGGCGCTATCGCCGAAAAGGTTCTGCTCAGCCAGTCCGCCCTGTCACAGCATCTGGCCAAACTGCGGGCGCTCGATCTCGTCGAGACCCGGCGCGACCGGCAGATGATCTACTATTCCTGTAAATCCGATGCCGTGCGCGAACTTCTCAACACGCTGCACGAGATTTTTGGCGAGGGTGAGCTACCGCAGATGGCATACCGCCCGCGTCGCTCCGGGACTTGACCGGCCAATGCATGTCGCCCAAAGCCGGCAGCATGCATAAGATAAGAATTGGTCCGAGCGCCCCACCGCGATCGGGCCGATGCGGTCAGTTGAGGCAAGCATGCGCAGCATTCGTATCGACGACCCGCAAGACCCGCGCGTCGCCGCCTATCTCGACATTCGCGAGCGCGATCTTGCCGGGCGGCAAGGTCGTTTCGTTGCCGAAGGCAAGGTGGTGCTCGAAATGCTGCTCGCGGCCAAACGCTTTACCGCCGAATCGGTGCTGGTACTCGAAAACCGGCTGGCAGGCCTCGACGCAACCCTGCGCAAGGCGCCCGCGGACCTTCCGGTCTACGTGGCGGCCAGCGAGGTCATGGACAGGATTGCCGGCTTTCACATGCATCGCGGCATATTGGCGATCGGCCGCAAGGGCGAGGCGCAGCCTGCAGAGGCCTTGCTGGATACCCTGCCCGCCAGCGCGTTGATCGTCGTGCTGGTCGGAATCGCAAACCATGACAATATGGGCTCGATCTTTCGCAACGCCGCCGCCTTCGGCGCCGATGCCGTGTTTCTGGACGCGACCTGCTGCGATCCTCTGTACCGCAAGGCGATCCGCGTTTCGGTCGGCGCCGCGCTGAAAATTCCTTTTGCCTCCTTTACTGAGACTGTCGGCTTCATCGCGGCGCTCGACCGGCTGGGCTTCGGTCAATTCGCGTTGTCGCCGCGCGGGCAAACCGACATCCGCGACGCGAAAAGGACCGAACGACTGGCACTCTATCTCGGCACTGAAGGCGAAGGCCTGCCCGAGATGCTGCTCGCCCGGCTGCGGACGGTGCGGATCGATATGACAGAAGGCTTCGACAGCCTGAATGTCGCCGCCGCGTCAGCCATCGCCTTACATCATTTCTCGGCAAGCAGGACCTGAGCCGCAGAAGTCAGCATCACTGCCTGGGCTCAATGCGCCGATTCGGCCTTCTGCAGCGCCCGCACGCGATCGGCAAGGCTGCGTTCACCGCTTCCCGGTTGGTTGGGTGCCGCAAGAACCTTTGCGATCGGCGATTCCGGCCCGTCGAGCTTCGCCGTCAGGGCGACGACCTGCGCCGCCAGGTCGCTCATCTGCTCACGCAACGCAGCGCTGGCGCCTTCGGGTTTGGATGCCGCGTAGGCGGCAAGATCCGTTTTCAGCCTGTTGTTCTCGCTGGCCAGTGCCATCAATCTCGCCTCCAACTGCTCCCGGTCGCTGTCGAGCTTGGCGATAGCTTTTTCGATATCGCCCTTGACGGCCACATCGGCCTGACTGCCTTGCGCTCCGACGAGACGCACCGCCGCCGACGCGTTTTCCACGCTTTCGCTCTTCAGCTTTTCGCGAAGCCGCGCGATTTCCTTTTCGCGGCGTTCAAGCTTGTCCTCGCGATCGGCAAGCGTGGCGAGCAGGCGCTCGATCTTCTTGTCCAGTTCGCCGGTCCTTTTCTTCTCGGCTTTCAACGCGTCTCGCGCGGCCTTGCTCTCGGCCGCGATCTCCTGTTGGCGCCTGTCCGCCTCCTTGCGCTGGCCGCGCAGCACTGAAATGTCATCGGCCAGCTTTTGCAATTCGGATTCGCGCGCCACAAGTTCGATCTGACGGCTGCTGGAAGAAAAGCTGGCGTCGTCATACATGTGCTCCAGTTTTTTCAGCTCGATCACACGCTTTTCCAGGGCATGCTCGGTTTGAGCAAGCCGATCCGACAAAAGCTGCAACTGGTCTTTGCGCTGCCGAAGGTCTTCGCCCTTGGCCTCGAGCGCGGAAAGGGCCTGTTCCTTGTCCTTCCGCTCGAGCGCCAGTTCCTTCAGTGCTTCGCGGCCACGGCCGATCTCAACAAGCTGTTCGGCCGATTTCTCGCGCAACGCCTTGACGCTCATCTCAAGCCGACGCGTCGCCATGGCGAACTCGGCGCGGATGCGATCCTTCTCCGCCTGGATCTCGGCCAGCGTCAGCGGCATCGAGCCCTCGATGCGTTTACGCGTCAGCATCACGGCCCGCCGCCAGATGGCCGGGGCAATCATCAGCGCCAGAAAGCCGGCGCAGAGAAAGCCGAGGACAAAGAACAGGACCGACTGAACCAAGGTGACTATCCGTTATGAACGGCAAACAACCGTAAGCGACTGTGCCACGTTCGCATGACGGAATTCCAGTGCCGCGGCAAGGGTCTGCCGCAGCAATGTTCAGACCGTCGATCCTGGAAACAATCGCGGTGACGAGGCAACCGCTTGCTCAGAATGGATTCCAGGTGGCGCGCTGGGTAAGCTTGAGGTAGCCGAGATTGACGCCAAGTCGGGCGCCGACGCCGGTACGGATCGGCACCAGCAGCACATTGTTGTTCTTCATCACGTTGAAGCCGACGCCAGCCACGAGGTAGGCGGAGCCGGCAAGGCCGCCGAAACGATTGTAGAGGCTGTTCACATCGTCGAGATTATAGACCAGCATCATCACCCGCGAGCCCTCGCCGCCAAAATCCCAGCCGAGCGACGGACCCTGCCAGAACACTTTGTGATCGCCGGCATTCTTGGTGTAGAGTGTGCCTTCACCATAGGTCAGGCCACCGATCAGGGCGCCCGAGCCCTCCTCGCCAAGCAAATAGCCATTGGGCAGGCCATAGGAGGAGAAAATCTTCTCCACGACGGTGGCGAGCCCGCCCGACGTAGCACCGAAGAATTTATGACCGGAATCGACGATCTCCTGAGCGGTGTATTCCTGGGCCCGCGAAGGCGAGGTTGAAAAGGCGACAAGGCCCATGAGAGCGATCGCCATTGAGAAGACACGGAAAAAACTCCGGTCGTAGTATCGGGAAAACATGCTTCCAATCTCCGTCAGGGAGCACTTTCGCCGACGCCTCGCATCCGTGCGGCTCTTTGGCGGCCGTTAAGGATGACTGTTATGGACAAACTATGACGTAATCCTTTTTCAACCATTAAACTTTCACATGAAGATGGCGGTTAGAGGCTGGTTTCGAGCTGGTTTCGCGTCGCTCCGCAGTATCGCACCCTGCGTGAACACACCATTTTCGATAAGACAATTCCGGATTTGTTGCTGCACGCTCAGGCGCTGTGTATTCAGTAGGCCTTGGGAGAGCGAGCGTGATTCGTGTGGACAGGAGTGATCATTGATCGCCCGGCCATTTCCAGTGAAAATTTGCAGGGACTTTCGCCGATGGCCGAGCTTTTCACCCTTTCCGCACCCGATCTCGCCGCGCTTTTGTGCAGCCGGGTCTGCCACGACATCATTTCGCCGGTCGGCGCCATAAACAACGGGCTTGAGCTGCTCGACGAAGGCGGCGCCGACGAAGACGCCATGAAATTGATTCGCCAGAGCGCCAGAAACGCTTCGGCCCGCCTGCAATTCGCCCGCATCGCCTTCGGCGCAGCCGGTTCTGCCGGCATGATGATCGACACCGGGGATGCCGAGGCCGTTGCGATCGCCTTCTTGAAGAACGAGAAGCCGGAACTGATCTGGAACGGAACCCGTGCGCTGCTGCCCAAGAACAAGGTAAAGCTGCTGCTCAACCTCATTCTCGTCGCCAACGCTGCCATTCCGCGTGGCGGCAAGCTTACGGTCACGCTTGAAAACCTCGACACGGAACCACGCTTTGCGCTCGCCGCGAGCGGTCCGATGCTGCGCGTGCCGCCCAAATTCCTGGAGCTCCATTCCGGCAACAAACCTGAAGAACCGATCGACGCTCATTCGGTGCAGCCCTACTACACACTGCTTTTGGCGCGCGAGGCGAACATGACGATATCGATCCACGCGACCGCGGAAGAAATCGTCCTCTCGGCTGCTTGAACTACCAAGCTGATTGAAACGAACAGACGAGCGTTGTTCAGACAATATTTACCGCGACATCACGGCCGAAGGAAATTAACCCCCAAGGCTAGATCGGCCGAAGCATCGGTAAAGAAGTTTCCGCAAAAGCTGTTCTTGCAAGAATTTTACCTATTGGCTTTTCAGCTTCTTTACCGGATTGACCCTACGGTGCCTTCCAGGACCGCGACGCTGCCGGATTGCCACATGGCAAAGAGGGCCCGGAAATGAAACGCTGCATGTTCATCGACGATTCGAGCGTCATCAGGAGGGTTGCAAAGCGCATCCTGGGTGGTTCCGACATACTGGTCATCGAAGCTGCCAGCGGGCTTGATGCGGTTGAGATGTGCACTGCCGACATGCCGGATATCATCATTGTCGACGGCGCCTTGCAGGACATGCAGGCCGAAGACGTCATCCGCCGCGTACGCGCCATGGAAAGTCCGATACCGCCCCAGATCCTGATTTCGCTGGTTGAGGTCGACGTCGCTTCGATCATGCGGGCAAAGCGCGCCGGCGCCCAAGGCTATCTGCTGAAGCCGTTCACTCGGCCGCAACTTCTCGAGCGCTTCCGCACCTTGAGATTTGCCGCCTGATTCGCCACCGGTGGCGCATGGCCGCGGAAATCGGCGCTCCAATATCTGCGACATGACATAAAAACGCAAAATCCGGCCGAAGCCGGATTTTTGTCGGAAAAATCGATCGGATCGGCGTCGTCAGCTCAGGCGCTGACGCGGATGTCTTCCGGCTCGCGCAGCACGTAGCCGCGACCCCAAACCGTCTCGATGTAGTTCTGGCCGCCGGAAGCAGCGTCGAGCTTCTTGCGCAGCTTGCAGATGAAGACGTCGATGATCTTCAGTTCCGGTTCGTCCATGCCGCCGTAAAGGTGGTTGAGGAACATTTCCTTCGTCAGCGTGGTGCCTTTGCGCAGCGAGAGCAGCTCCAGCATCTGGTATTCCTTGCCGGTCAGATGCACGCGCTGGCCACCGACCTCAACGGTCTTGGCATCAAGGTTGACCACCAGGTCGCCGGTGGTGATGACCGACTGGGCATGGCCCTTGGAGCGCCGCACGATAGCGTGGATGCGGGCGACCAGTTCGTCCTTGTGGAACGGCTTGGTCATATAGTCGTCTGCGCCGAAGCCGAGGCCACGTACCTTGTCCTCGATGCCGGCCATGCCGGAGAGGATAAGGATCGGCGTCTTCACTTTGGAAAGGCGAAGTGTTCTCAACACCTCGTACCCCGACATGTCAGGGAGATTGAGATCGAGAAGGATGATGTCGTAGTCGTACAGCTTGCCTAGATCGACCCCTTCTTCGCCAAGATCGGTCGTATAGACATTGAAACTTTCCGATTTCAGCATCAGCTCGATGCTTTGTGCGGTCGCACTGTCATCTTCTATCAGCAGAACACGCATTTCATTCCCCTTTTCTGCTGCCGGACCATTTCACGACCCGTCCAGGACCGGAGCAGTGATTGCCTGAGCAGAGGCTGCCATCGAATGGTTAACAAAACCTAATTCCGTGCCGTTGACGGTAACAGATTTTTTAACCCCTTTCTACACCTTGTTGAATCTAATAGTAAATCACAGAACCAAACCGCTAATGCTAAACATTAATAAGCCGGACTAAGTGACTCCAGGGACTCGCTGGCCGTGCTTCCGCATCGAGAGCCTGAATTTTTACCCGGCCTTAAGTCCTGAGCCGTATGATTAACAATGCCCGTAAACGAATGGTTACCGCCGGTAAAAAACTTTAGGAATTTGTTTCCCATAGTTCTGGTAAAGTCGGTGGAAGCGGGACGAAGCCTGAGTTTGCCAGGCGGATTAGACGATATGTGCAGGTGTGCGTTTCCAGGAGTACCGAATCATGAAGTCACGTGAAAACCTCGTTCGGCTGAAGCAGTTTCAGGTGAACGAGAAGCGGCGGCAGTTGCTGCAACTCGACATGATGATCGCCGAATTCGAGCGCATGGCTGTCGAACTGGAACTCCAGATCAGTGCCGAAGAAAAGAAAGCCGGCATCACCGACATCAACCATTTTGCCTACCCGACCTTCGCCAAGGCAGCGCGCCTGCGCCGCGACAACCTCAGGAATTCGCAAAGCGACCTCGCCCAGCAGCGTAGCGTTGCCGAATCACTGCTCGGCGAAGCCGAAGCGGAGCTTTCCAAAGCCGAAATGCTCGAATCACGCGACACCAAGATCCGCGACGCCGAGACCAGCGGCCGCAGCGCCATGATCGGCTGAAAACAGGCTTTAAGGGCGGTCAACACCCAGCGATCAGCACCCAGCGATCAGGGCGTTGCTCATCTGGAACCATCTTGCAAGCGGCGCGCCGCCCCTCATCTGGCTGCCGCCATCTTCTCCACGTGAACGGGGAGAAGGACGCCGCCATCAACGATTTCGCCAATTTCCAGCGTCGCAGAAAGAGCGCCAAGGCTGCGGCCAGCTTCTTTCTCCCCGATTACGGGGAGAAATGCCCGGCAGGGCAATGAGGGGCGACGTGACGGTCGAAACAAGTCGCCCAGGCCAAACGGTGCTTGCGCACCACGCGGCAGGCCGGCGCACACGCAAAAAGGGCGCGGATGTCGCGCCTTTTTGACTTCCTTGAACCAGCCCTAATGCCGATATTGCTGGATGCGCGTCGTGCGCAGCCCGGCAAGGCCATATTCGTCGATCGACGCTTGCCAGGACAGGAATTCCTCGGTGGTCAGCTTGTAGCGCTGGCATGCCTCTTCGAGGCTCAGCAGCCCGCCCCGTACCGCCGCCACCACTTCCGCCTTGCGCCGGATAACCCAGCGACGTGTGTTCGTCGGCGGCAGATCGGCAATCGTAAGGGGGCTGCCGTCAGGCCCGATAACATATTTGACGCGCGGTCTAACAAGATCGGTCATCGTACTCTCTACTAAAAACTCAAAGACCCAATCCCCACCACATTACCGCCACAGCTTTAAAAATTGCCTAAGCGAACCCTAATAGCTAGGTAAGGATCATGAACGCCGCGTTAGTCTTTTCGTCGGCATTTGAGGCATCTGCCCAGCAAGCGCCGAATCCGTGGTAAAAAAATCGGCCGGTTCGCGAAGCTGGCGCAGCCGGAAAGCTTGACCTATATTCCGGCCATTGGCATTCAAGCGCCGTCATCCAGGGCGCCCTCATCCAGAGCGCCGTGCAGAACGAAAGAACCATGAACAGCCTCGATCTTCCCGGACGCCCCGAAGATACCCGCATCGTTGTCGCCATGTCGGGCGGCGTCGATTCGTCGGTCGTTGCCGGCCTTTTGAAGCATGAAGGCTATGATGTCGTCGGGGTCACACTGCAGCTCTACGACCATGGCGCGGCAACGCACCGGGCCGGCTCGTGCTGCGCCGGCCAGGACATCGACGACGCCCGCCGCGTCTCCGAGACGCTCGGCATTCCGCATTATGTGCTCAATTACGAGGAGCGCTTCCGCAAGGCCGTGATCGACCCTTTTGCCGAGAGCTATGTGGCCGGCGAAACGCCGATCCCTTGCGTTTCCTGCAACCAGACGGTGAAATTCGCCGACCTCCTGGCGACCGCCAAGGAGCTCGGCGCCGAGGCGCTGGCCACCGGCCATTACATCCGTTCAGGCGCCAATGGCACTCATCGCGCATTGTACCGGCCGGTCGACGCGGACCGCGACCAGAGCTATTTCCTGTTCGCCACCACACAGGCGCAGATCGACTACCTGCGCTTTCCGCTCGGCGGCCTGTCGAAGCCGCAGGTTCGCGCCATCGCCGAGGAAATGGGGCTGACGGTCGCTGCCAAGCAGGACAGCCAGGACATCTGCTTCGTGCCGCAGGGTAAGTACTCCGATATCATCGCCAAGCTGAAGCCGACTGCTGCCAATCCGGGCGACATCGTCCATATCGACGGCCGCGTGCTCGGCCGCCATGAAGGCATTTTGCGCTACACGATCGGTCAGCGCCGCGGCATCGGCATTGCCTCGGGCGAGCCGCTCTACGTCGTCCATCTCGACGCCGACCGGGCCCGCGTCGTCGTTGGCCCGCGCGAGGCGCTGGAAACGCACAAGATCTATTTGCGCGACATGAACTGGCTGGGCGACGCTGCGCTGTCAGATATCCCGGCCGCCGGGCTGGAACTTTTCGCCAAGGTCCGCTCGACACGCCCGCCACGCCCGGCCGTGCTGCATCACAACGCCGGCATCACTTCGGTGGAACTGGTCGACGGCGAGTCCGGTATCGCGCCCGGCCAGGCCTGCGTGCTCTATTCCGACGACGGCAACGAGGCCCGCGTGTTCGGCGGCGGCTTCATCGAGCGTTCCGAACGCGGCGCCGAGGCCGAGGCGATGCTGACGCGGCTGGCGGCCCGGCCGGCGCAGATTCCCGCCGAATAGACGACATTCCCGATTCCATCGGGATGGATCAGGCTCTGATACAGCTGCACTTTCTCTCAGCCCGCACTTCTCTCAGGAAGACGATCCGGTGTGGGCAACCGTGCCAGCGGTCAGGATACGCAGCACCCTGATGGCTTCCTCGCCGCTGGTACGCGGTTCTGCCCGCGTCTCGATGCATTGGATGAAATGCTCGAGCTCTCGCGTCAGCGGCATGCCCTCGCCCACTGCCACATAGGACGGCTCGTTGGTGGTGAAGGCCCATTGGCCGCTGTCTTGCCATACCGCGTGGCGGTAGACGGCGAGCTTGCGCTCCCACGGCTCGACATCGTCGAACACCGCCATCGCCTTGGTGCCGACCACGGTCAGCCGCCGTTCGCGGTAGGGATTGAGGCGCGAGGCGAAGAGGTGGCTGCGCAGACCGTTGGGAAAGCGCATGTGCAGATGCGCGAAATCGCTGAGATTGTCGAGAAGCGCTGCCCCTTCGCCACGCACCTCGATCGGTTCCGTGCCGGTGATGGCCAGGATCATCGACAGATCGTGCGGCGCCAGATCCCACAGCGCATCGTTTTCGGTGTGGAATTTGCCGAGTCCGAGCCGGTGCGAATGGATATAGCGGACCTCGCCGAGCTCGCCATTGTCGATCAGCGCCTTCAACGTCTCGAAGGCGGGATGAAAGCGCAGCACATGACCGACCATGAAGACGCGGTCATTGTCGACCGCCGCCTTCACCGAACGCTCGGCATCGGCCACCGTCAGCGCGATCGGCTTCTCCACCAGCACGTCCTTGCCGCCCTGGACGGCGCGCACCGCCATATCGGCGTGGAACTGCGGCGGCAGCGCCATCACGATGGCGTCGATGTCGCTGCGCACAAACAGCGCCTCCGGCTCGATCGCCAGACAATCCTGCTCACTGGCGAAACCTTCGGCGCGGGCAGGGTTGACGTCCGAGACCGCGTGCAGCGCGCCGAGCGCCTTGAGGGTGCGGATGTGGTTGCTGCCCCAGTATCCGCAACCGAGGACTGCAATGCGCGGTTTCATCATTCCAACTCTAGAATTTCGTGGCCGAGACATAGCGGCGCGCCCCGCCGAACTCAACCCGGCATTTCTGTGCCCAATTATCTGCCCGGCAAAGCTTTTCGGCCATCAGAGCGACGTGCGTCCGCCCGGACACACAAAGTACGTCTCAAGATCGTGAAGCTTGGCGACGCGACAGGATGCGATAGAGTGTGGCGCCAGACCGGCTGCATCGATGCTTGACAGGCTTGGCGTCCCAACCTTATATCCGCCCGACCTTGGCGAACGCTTCGACATGCCTTCTGATTTGAGGCGGATTTCGGGCCTTTCGCCGCCCTGGCGGGGTAGCTCAGTTGGTTAGAGCACGGGAATCATAATCCTGGGGTCGGGGGTTCAAGTCCCTCTCCCGCTACCACTCAATTCTCCCGGAACGTTCTCTGCGTAGACTTGGCGGCTCAGAAACCCCGCAGAACTGCTGGCTTTCGGCCGAAAGCTGGGGACTGTTGCTGGTAGTGAAGGTGCCTTTTTTGCTCTCTGTCAGCCCCTATTCTCCAAAGCTGGGGAGTGCGCCTTTTTACTCCCTAGCTTTCCTCCATTGAAATCACAGGGTTTTCCGGCTCGAGGCTGGGGGTCGTTTGGTGCAACGGGCCGCTATGCGGAGAACACAGAAAGCAAACCGACCGGTGACCAATTAGTCAGCCGCTTCGGCCTAGGAGCAGGGCTCCGGTGCCGAACTTCAAATGTCTGGAAGGGGGCCCCAACGGACAGTCCGCTCTTGATTTGAAGTATGAAAAGTAGCCGTTCAAGGCGAGCGGGCCGCTCAGCGACTCGTACACTCTGTCGGCGGCCGGATTCCGGTAGCCAGAATCGCAATGCGGCTCCATACGGCTGCCGCGTCACGTGTTGAACATCTTTGGTGCCGCTACGAGCGGCTGGGCCGCGTGGAGGCGAACTGCGACTTCGTCCGCCGCAATAGTCCGTCCGACCACATACGGGCGTGAGAACGGCATATCGGGCGTACGGAACTATTGAAAATGCTGGCCGTTAGGGTGTTCACCAAGCCGAAGGGGCCAACGTGGAAACTGACGACGCTTCACCGATAGTCACAGGAGTTGAAGGCCTCGATTATGTCCTTCGAGGTGGGTACGCCAAGTTCCGATCTCATCTCGTCGAAGGCAGACCCGGCTCGGGAAAGACCACACTCGGGCTGCAGTTTTTGCTCAATGGCGCGCAGAACAAGGAGAGATGCCTCTACATCACACTATCCGAAAGTAAGCGCGAGCTGCTTTCGGTCGCGAGCCGACATGGCTTGAGCCTCGATGGCATAGAGATCCTAGAACTTGTCCCTCCAGAGCTCAGCCTCGATCCATCCCAGCTCCAGACATTGGTTCATTCTTCCGATCTCGAGCTTGGCGAGACCGTGCAATCAGCGCTGGCTGAAATCGAGCGCCTCAAGCCAGACCGTGTCGTGTTCGATTCGCTATCCGAAATCCGTCTCTTGTCACAAGGCTCGTTGCGCTATCGGCGGCAAGTACTGGCACTTAAGAGCTTTTTCCTGCTCAGCAACGCAACTGTCCTATTGCTCGATGACCTGACCGCAGAACATGACGATCTAAATTTGCACTCGATCAGTCACGGCGTCATTAGGTTGGAACAGCTGTCGCCGGTGTACGGCGGAGAGCGACGGCGGCTGCGCGTCATCAAGATGCGTGGGGTACAAATCCGCGGTGGCTACCACGATTTCGTCATTCGGCCGGGCGGCCTGACCGTGTTTCCCAGGCTTGTCGCTTCCGAGCATGAGATGGTCGAGTATGGCCCACCTGCTTCAAGCGAAACTTCAATTGACAACTTGGCTGGCGGAGGCTTGGGGCGCGGCACCAGCACCCTGCTTATGGGTCCCTCCGGGGTGGGAAAATCAACGATTGCCAGCGCGTATTGTCATGCTGCGCTCCTCCGAGGCGAAACCGTCCTGGTGCTCTTGTTCGACGAGACAAAACGAATCTTCATGGCGCGCGCTTCAGGCCTCGGCATGGATCTGGAGGCGTTTGCCGAAGAGGGCAGATTGTTGCTGGAACAGATCGACCCGGCGGAGCTTTCGCCTGGTGAGCTGTCGGCGCGCATTCAGTCCGCCGTAGAACGGTCAAATGCAAGGATCGTCGTCGTCGACAGCCTAACCGGCTACCTTAACACCATGTCTGGAGAGCAGCATCTCGTGCTTCAAATGCACGAGATCCTTACCTATCTCAATCACAAGGGAGTGGTTACAATTCTGGTTTTGGCCAATCATGGATTGATTGGCCAAGTGGCAGCTCCTGTGGAAATGACGTATCTCTGCGATTCCGTCATGCTTTTGCGCTTCTTCGAGAGTGGCGGCCGCTTGAGGCGCGCTATTTCGGTCGTAAAAAGGCGCGTAGGCCCGCACGAAGACACCATTCGTGAGTTCAAAATCACCGCCGCTGGATTGGCTGTGGGTGAGCCACTGGAGGATTTCCGAGGCATCCTTACGGGCGTGCCTTCATTCGAGGGCAAGAAGGCCGACCTTCTCGAAGGTGAGCCGTCCTGATGACACTGGACCCGGAAGTTCTTGTGCTTGCGCCGATAGGGCGTGATGGCAAGATTGCAAGTTCGATCCTCGCTGCCAGTCGGATCAGTTCATGCATCTGCTCGAGTCTCGACGAAGCAATGCCGCTTCTGGACCGCGCACATTGCCTTGTCGTTGCCGAGGAGGCACTGATCAGCGCCGATCGCAGTCTGTTTGTAGCTTGGCTCGATAATCAGCCGGCGTGGTCAGATTTTCCAATCGTGCTTCTGACAATGCGTGGCACCGAGTTCGACAAGCGGCTTGCGTTTCTCGATCGTCATCTGATCGTGCTTGAACGGCCGTTTCTGGCCTCGAGTTTCGCCAACTCTGTGCGATCTGCTCTGCGCGCCCGCGCCCGCCAGATCGAGGTCAAGTCCTATATCGAACAGAAGCAGGAAGTGACGCAGCGGCAGAACCTGCTGATCCGGGAACTGCATCATCGCGTTAAGAACACGCTGGCCAATGTTAGGGCCATGATGGGCGCAACGGCCATGTCAACCGATGGCGTTGAGGAGTTCGTGCGTAATTTCTCGGCCAGGATCGTCTCACTGGCCGAAACGCATTCAATTTTGACGGACGACTACTGGCAGACCGCCTCTTTGAACAAACTTCTTGAGGGGGAACTCCGACATTACGAGACAGACGACAGCCCACGCATACGGCTTGAAGGACCGAACGTCGCGCTCATTGCCGACATTGCCGTACCGGTCGGTATGGCCCTCCATGAGCTTGCCTCCAATTCGGCGAAATTCGGGGCGTTGTCTCGGCCTGAAGGTCAGCTTGCCGTCTGTTGGTCAGTCGGCAGTTCTGGTGCTGGGCAGACGCTCAACCTGGCCTGGCAGGAGCGCAACGGACCCCCGGTTCAGACGCCGACACGGCGGGGTTTTGGCACCGCGCTTCTAGAAAAGGTGGTACCCGTGCAATGTGATGCCAAGGTTGAACTCGACTATCAACAAGATGGCCTGCGCTTCACCTTGGTTCTACCGCTGCGCGAGACAAGGCTCGTGCCTTCCTACTCGTGAACCTCACCGCGGCTTTAAATTTGGCGATGGCCGGTTGAGCCCATGACTGGTACTGTGCTTTTCATGGAAAAGAACGGGCCCCAGATGACATCGGATTCAGAGAAGGCCGTTGAGCAGTTGCTCGATACACCCGATCTTGCCACCGCTCTGGAAAGCGATCAGTTCAAAAAATTCCTCGACCAGGTGCCAATCGCGATTGCTGTTTCGGACTTGAGCGCGAAAGAGCGCGTGGTCTATGCCAATCCGGAATTCGAAAAACTGTCCGGTCTAACGGCGGCCGCGCTTACCCGGCAGAATTGGGCAGCACTCCCTGGTATCGGCCTCCATCAGCACCAGGACCGGCCACTTGGCGAAGCCGTGGTTGAGGGGACCGATTTCGTCGGCACCTTCCGGCTGGAGCGCGAAGCGGACAGGGCCGTGATAACTGACGTTTATTCAAACATCATCGTGGACGACGATGGCATGCGGTGCTTCCGGTTGGTGGCTCTGGTCGACGTGTCAGCCCATGGTGAAAATGATGACGGGCGCCCGGTGGAGGAGCTCGTTCGCGAGAAGGACACGCTGCTGCGCGAACTCCAGCATCGGGTGAAGAACAACCTCCAGATGATCACGGCGTTGATCCGTCTCGAAACCCGCAACGCCACGGAGCCCGATCAGGAGCGGTTTGAGAGACTCGCCGGGCGTGTCGACGCTCTGGCGATCCTCTACCAGACGTTATCGGCCGACGAACAGAAGGATGAAGTCGACCTTGGCGTCTATCTCAGCCAGATCGCGTCCGCGGTGATGACTTCGCATGCCGTAGAGGGTATTCGCCTCGACATGAAAGTGGACACATATCCGGTGTCGATCAACGTTGCCATGCCTGCGGGACTGGTCGTGAACGAACTGCTAACCAACGCTTTGAAGCATGCGTTCCGAGGGCGTGAGGGAGGCACGATAACGCTGCACAGCGTCGTAGATGGCGACGGCTGCCGGGTCATCGTTGCCGACGATGGTATCGGCCTGCCGGAGGGCGAATCATGGCCCAAGACCGGCAAGCTTGGCGCGCTGATCGCCCGCTCGTTAGCCGAGAATGCCAAGGCGCAGTTCGACGTCAAGTCGAGTGCTGGCGAAGGGACTGCGGTCACTATCATCTTTAAGCGATCCGAGGCAGAAAGGTCCGCTCTGAAATCCATCTGAAGTGCTGCTGCTCGACAGTTGTACGCTGCAAGGCTAGCTCGACCTACCGCATCAAGGCGCTTAGCCGCAGCGCGCGTGAAGCTTCCTGCCTCTGCGACGGCGTGTTGCGCCAGCTCCAAGCTGAATTGGAGCACAACCATGAAGCCCGAAGACGCCACCTACCCTCCTCTTGATGTCGCCAAGCCTGTCGCTCCGGGAGTCTGGATCGTCGACAGCGGACCGCTGAGCGTGATGGGCATTCCAGTCCCGGTGCGCATGACGGTTATCCAGCTCGGGAACGGCGGTCTCCTGCTGCATTCACCAACACGGTTCGCTTTTGAGCTGAGAAAGCAGCTAGAGCAGATTGGTCCGATAGTGCATCTGGTTGCGCCAAACAGTGCACACTGGACCTTCCTCAAGGAGTGGCAGAACCATGTGCAGGGAGCGTCGACTTGGGCCGCTCCGGGCTTGCGCCATCGGGCGAAGGTCCGCCGGGCTGGCGTCAGGATCGATCACGATCTGGCCGCTGCGGCGCCGGAAGCCTGGTCGAAAGATCTCGATCAGGTTGTCGTTCCAGGAGCCGGTGGGTTCACCGAAGTCGCGTTCTATCACAAGAACAGCCGAACTATGGTGCTTACGGATCTAGTTCTGAATCTCGAGCCGGAAAAGCTGCCGTTCATCATCAGGCCGGCGGCGCGCCTCTTAGGCGTCACGGCACCTGGGGGGAAGGCCCCCATTTACCTGCGGATGATCATCAAACGGAAGAAGGCGAAGGCGGCCGCGGAGCGCCTCGTGGCTTTTCAGCCAAAGCGCGTGATCTTCAGCCATGGCCGGTGGCTCCACAAGGATGGGACGACATTACTTCGCCAGTCGCTGGCCTGGCTTCTCTGAGGCGGCCGCAGAGAAGATTGTCAGCAGGAAGTAGCCATCAACTCCCGTTGCCGTTCCCATTCGACGGGCAAACCCCTGACGAGCGCCTGGAGCTGAACCCCCATGGACTGCCGTCCGTCGAGTATGGTTTCGACCAGATCGGGCGCGAGCAGCGTCAATTGGAGCACATGGGATACGAAGGAGCGGTCAAGCCTTTCGGCCGCGGCAAGTTCGCTCACAGTGGCGAAGCGGCGGC
Source organism: Mesorhizobium sp. WSM4848 (assembly GCF_055811375.1). NCBI lineage: Bacteria > Pseudomonadati > Pseudomonadota > Alphaproteobacteria > Hyphomicrobiales > Phyllobacteriaceae > Mesorhizobium > Mesorhizobium sp. WSM4848. The sequence continues at coordinate 33,735 of NZ_JBVVPX010000032.1, read as the reverse complement.
TCTCAAGCATGTGCTTCCATCGGAACGCCCGCGCCAGGGCCCGGATGAGCGTGTTGTCGATCCGCGGCCGTGCTGGCGTCCATGGCTGCTCGCCAGCCGGCGAGATGATGATCTTGCGACCTCCGCGCTTGCGCAGGGTCAGCGGCAGATGGACGGTGAGCGATTTGCCGTCAGGGCTGAGTTCGGCATATTTGGCCTCTGACGGCATCATGCAGTCCTCCTGTGCTCCGGCTGCTGTCGCAGCTCCGTCGCGAGGCTGGCCATGCCTTCCGTGCGAAGCCGGATGGAAATGCCCTCGACGGCGACATCCACCCGCTCGACCAGAAGCTGGACGATGCGGGCCTGCTCGGCCGGGAAGAGCTCCTCCCAGAGTGGATCCAACTGGACGAGGGCTTCACGGACCTCGGTTTCAGTGATGCTGGAATTGTCCTTTCGCGTGGCCATCCAGGTCTTTACGATCATCTCGGGCGTTCGAAGCAGCGCCCGAAGCTGGTCGATGACCGCAGCCTCGATCTCGCCTGCCGGCACACGGCGGACCGGGCATGTCTCCGGTCCGAGCTTCTGCACGCTCGTGGTGACGTAGTAGCGGTAGAGCTTTCCCTTCTTGCGGGTGTGGGCCGGCGTCATGGCATAGCCGCTCGGAGCAAAGATCAGCCCCTTGAGCAAGGCTGGCGTCTGCCTGCGGCTCTGTCCGGCGCGCTTGCTCGGGCTTTCCGCCACGATCGAGCGGACCTTGTCCCAAAGGTCCAGGCTGATGATCGGCTGATGCTCGCCGGGATAGCTGGCGCCCTTGTGCACCGCGTCGCCCATATAGACCCGGTTGCTGAGGAGCTTGTAGAGCAGGCCTTTGTCGAAGGCCATCCCGTTCTTGCGCCTGAGACCCTCCGCATTCAACGTTCGCGCCAGGATGGTTGCCGAACCTATCAGCAGGAACCGCTCGAAGATCGAGCGCACAATGGCTGCTTCATCCTCTTGGATCAGAAGCTTGCGGTTCTCGACCCGGTAGCCAAATGGAACGTTGCCACCCATCCACATGCCCTTTCGCCTGGATGCAGCGAACTTGTCCCTGATGCGCTCGCCGATGACCTCGCGCTCGAACTGGGCGAAGGAAAGCAGGATGTTCAGCGTCAGCCGGCCCATGGAGGTCGTGGTGTTGAAGCTCTGGGTGATCGATACGAAGGTGACGTTGTTCGCCTCGAACAGCTCGACCAGCCGGGAAAAGTCGGTGAGCGCCCGCGAGAGCCGGTCGATCTTGTAGACCACCACCACGTCGACCAGGCCGGCATCGACATCGCGGAGCAGCCGCTTCAGGCCGGGCCGTTCAAGGGTGGCGCCGGAGATGCCGCCATCGTCATACCGGTCAGGCATCAAAACCCATCCCTCAGCCCGCTGGCTGGCGACGTAAGCCTCACAGGCCTCTCGCTGGGCGTCGAGGGAGTTGAACTCCATGTCGAGCCCCTCTTCCGAGGACTTTCGCGTATAGACGGCGCAGCGCAGCTTTCGCACCACCTGCTTTCTGTCGGGTGAGTGCACGTTCATTGCGCCCTCCCCCTCTGGCTCTTCAGGCCGAAAAAGACGAGGCCGTTCCAGCGTGTGCCGGTGATCGCGCGGGCGATTGCCGAGAGCGATTTGTAGGGCCTGCCATCATATTCGTAGCTGTCGGCCAGGACCGTCGCGCAATGCTCGACCCCCTGCCATTCGCGCATCAGCCTGGTGCCGGCGATGGGTCGGTTATCAGAGCGGGTACCGCGCTCGCGCGAGCGGGACTCTAGATCATCCGCCAGTGCAGCCAGCCGCTTCAGTGTCTCCGGCTTCAGCCCGCCATAGGCGAGTTCCTGTACCCGATAGGCCAGCCTGCTCTCCAGAAACTTGCGATTGTAGGGCGGCGGTTCGGAGGCGAAGACGTCCCGCCACATCTTCTTCAGCGCCACGATGTCCATCGTCCTGATTTCGGCCAGCCTGCCGATCACCCGTTGCTGCGTCATGCCCCGCTCTCCACCCGATCGAGTTCGGTTGCATGACTGCTCTGGTTGGCGGTCAAGTCCACGAAACTATTCTCCCGCTCGCCAGATTGTTCGCTTGACTGTCGCGCACCAAGACGCGTCAGGCCCGCGGCGAGGATGGTGGCGAGTTCGGTCAAGCGCTCGGAAGCGGAAAGCCGATCCGGCATGACCGGGCTCGGGCCGAACCGCGATGATGAATGTGTCGGTCGTGCTTGCATCCACAAGCGTATAGGCCACCACAAAACGCGGCTCCATGGGGGCCGGAAATCAAAGGAGATGGGTCGAAGAGAAAGTGGGCGGTGCGAAGGAAAGCGAAAACTGCACCTTTTGTGGCAGGCAAATCTTAACCAAGGGCGGAAAACAGAACTTCCATCCAGCGGAGGTGCGGCGCCTACTGATCAAAAGGGAGGGAGCATGGGCCATGTTCTGCTTGGCGCGATACCTGCCACAAAGAAGTGGCGGCAGGTCGTAGCCCTTCTGGACAGCGACGAACTGCTGGTGGATGAGATCGCCAGGGCGGTCGAACGAGCCTGCGACAAGTCACTTGCCCAAGCTGTGAATGATCCGGCTTTCGTCGAAGCACTCTGGATGCTGCTGAAAATTCCACTCGCGGCAAAGCAAGTGGACTTCGGGGCGGCACTATCTGACCTCGGAATTAGCGTGCCGAACGACCCCACATTGGCCGATGTTCTGGCCGGCTTCGTGGATGCCGTCGAGCGCGCCCGCACTCGAAGCGGACGAGAGGTCACGGATTTCAGCCTCATTGCCAGGAACGCCGCCATGCAGGCGCTGGAGAGCGTTACAGTCGACCGGTCGCCGTCGCTCTGGAAAGCCACTACCGAAGATCGAAGAACGACCATTGCCACTTTCGCATCGACCGAACGGTTTGGCGAGCTGGCGCAGGGGTTCTTCACGAACCTTCTGCATGGTCATTTGCACTATTTTCTCGACCGCGAGATCCCGCTTCACGTCGGCCGCAGCAGCTCCTTTCGGTCGATCGCCGACACATCCTATTTCGAGCGGATCGTGCGCCAGCACTGCATCGAAACCACCGTGATCATGCGAGCATTCGCCAGGGAGTGGCTGGGCAAGAACCGCTTTCATCTGGGGAAGGACCTGACCCGCCATCACGCAGCGGGTTTTGCGGCCTATGCCTTTACCAAGGTGAGGAATGAGCTCTCGAAGCGGAGCGGCTTGGTGCAGTGAGACAGTTCGAGTTCATGTGCGGCGGCGTCGAAGCTTCAGTAGCGGAGGATGATGCGCGACGGATAGCCATGGATGTCCAGGGTCAGCGGACGGTCAACCTGCGGATATCGGATATCAGTCGAGCGATGGTCAGCGATGTGCCCGACCTCCTTCTCGATCTTCTGGAGATCGCCGCTTACGTCTATTGCGGAGACCAACGCGCCACCCGTGGCACAGGAAAGCTTTCCAATGCCGGCTCCCTATGGCGCCGGGGGATGCGGTTCGTCATTCCGGTACGGCACCCCGAGATCTGGTCTGGCGGCGAACTGCGCGAGGCGCTGAAGAGCACGTTGGGCTTTCTCTCCGACGACACCTATGAATTCGAGTTCGTTCGCGGCGCCTTCTCCGTAGCCGATCGGACCATGTATTTTTCAGATTTGGCAGAGGGAACGTTCGATCCAGATGAGGTGGCGCTGTTTTCAGGGGGATCGACTCCTTCGCCGGCGCACTCGAGAGCATCGTCCGAGAAGGTCGGCAAACGGTGCTGGTCGGACATCACTCCGCTGAGAAGGTATTCGCAGTCCAGAAAGAGCTGGTCACCATCCTGAAGCAGGCGGGGCATGGCCCCAAGCTGCGCTACATCCCGGTCAATGTGAGCAATACCCATATCGATCCGGCGGAGCCGACGCAGCGATCTCGTTCGTTTCTCTTCGCAAGCCTCGCATTCGTGCTGGCGCAGATGTTCGGAAAGAATCAGGTCACCTTTTTCGAGAACGGCATCGTCAGTCTGAACCTGCCGATCGCGCGCGACGTACTCGGATCTCGCGCGACGAAGACTACCCACCCGAAAGTGATCCGGGGATTCGAACAGATCTTCTCTCTCTTGGCACAGCGACCGATCGAGGTTTTGACCCCATTCCTCTGGCTGACGAAGAAGGAGGTCGTCGAGCACATAATGGCCGCCGGCTTCGGCCCTGCTCTGTCGCGCACGGCCAGCTGCGTTCATCCTATCCTCTGGACCAGGAAAGTCCGGCACTGCGGTCGCTGCTCGCAATGCATCGATCGTCGATTTGCCGTGCTCGCGGCCGGCGCCGACGATTTCGATCTTGCGGATGGGTATGCTGTCGACCTGCTCACTGGTCCCAGGGATGCGGACGAGGATCTTCGCATGGCCGTAGATTACGTGAAATTTGCACGCAGCCTCTCGAACTCTTCGCGACAGCAGTTTCCGCTCGACAACCCTGACGTTTACGCGGCCGTAAGATATGTCACTGGCCTGACGACGAATGAGGCCCTCGACCGGTTTTGGGAGCTGCACGAGCGCCATGCTCAGGCCATTAATTCGGTGATCGCGACGGGTCTTAGGAAGAACAGCCAAGAACTGGTGCGGGACAGCCTGCCCCGTGGTGCGCTGATCAGCCTCTGCTTCGCTAGGGAGCGGATCGACCCTCCCCCGATTGAACCTTATCTCGAACAGGTTGCCGCGTTCATGGACCGGCTTCAACAGCCGGTGTGCGATTTTGCCGTCGACGAGCAGGAGGAGCTGATCAGATTCCGCGCGGGTTTCTCGCTCCATGGCGGGGACTATCAGCTGGTGATGGCGCTGCTGCCAAGCCATCGCACGGCAAAGGGGAAGCGCGCGGATGTGCCCTATACCCTCGATTGGGAGTTGTCCGCTCAGATGGGCATAGAGGAAAACAGCATCCGGCAGGCCATCGGACGGGTTCGCAGGCGGGTGGAGCCGTGGCTAGCCACCGAGCAAGGTGTCGTACTTCCGGACGGCTTCATTGAGAACCGACACGGCGTCGGGCGCCGACTCGCACCCGAGCTTCGGGAGGTGACTTTGATCGATCTACGCGCCGCCGACGAGGTCATGTCACAAAAACATTAGTGCATGTCACGACTCGCCCTGTGGCTGGGGCGGACTATGCGTGTCGCACTTTGCACCCGTCACAATTGGGCCGCGCCGCGAGCATTCAGTTCGAGGCCGCCTCCGAGCATCCTTAACGCCGATCCGGTTCTTCGGGTCAGAGCGAAATGGAAGGATGCGCAATGGTGATCAAACACCTTAACCAAGTAGAACTCTCACGCCGCTGGAGCCTGAGCCCGAGGACACTCGAGAGGTGGAGATGGGTGCGCCAGGGGCCTGATTATTTGAAAATCATGGGGCGGGTTGTTTACAGGCTCGAAGACATCGAGCGGTTCGAATCGGAGGTGCTCCGTCGGATTGTAAGGGTCCGTCCCTGATGTCGGACCAGCCTGTATCTCTGCAGCTCAACAGCTTCGACCGACTCCGCTCAGGTACTCGGCGGCTTTCAAAAACCTATTTGTTTGCGAGGCGATACCCCCCTTTTCGCCAGCGTTTTGGAGCGAAGGAGTTCGTAAGGCACTCATCCTCTCATCCGTTATGCCGTGTCCTGAACGGGCCATTGCCCGGCTGGAGCGAGATCAGATGAATGCCTCCAAAAAAGCGCCATGCCTCCGATCTGGATTTCTGCGCCTGGATGTTGACCGCACCGCCGGGTTCGACGATCGAATATCATCGAGGCAACCTCGCGGTCGATGCAGACCTGGGCCTGTCGAAGCTTGCCGACGCACGGCGCCAGGAGCTTTGCGGGGTTCGACGCCGCGCGTTCGCAGCTGCGGCTGAAGGCTCGGTGCAGCTTGTCCAGCGGCGGATCGGTCCGGACTGCTTCTCCTACCTCGCAATCATGAGCCGGCGCCAACGACATTGGATCGACAGCGACCACTCGCTATCGCCTATGGACCCCCATGCGGCTTCGGTCGCCGATCAACTGGACGGCACGACGGCTGGCCCCGCCCTTCCCATTCCAAGATTGCGGAGTTGATCTCGATGACAGTCGTCCGCTACCTCCCCATTGTCGAAATCCGACGCCGGCCCGATGCCCGGCCGCTCGACGAAGCAACCGTCCCCAGACTGGCTTACAGCATCGGGTCGCAGGTCATCCTACCGGCGGATCTCTACAACGATTTCATCGCGATGGTTGATCAAGTCGCGGCGCGGCCGGCTGCCGACATCATTGCGGCTTGTCCGCCAAGGGAGCGGGCGGCGCTCTGTTCGCGGTTGTCGCATCTCACCGACCTCTTCCACCAGGTCATGGAAGGCGTCGCAACATGAGTGGCGCCGCGATCAGATGGGTACGCCGACAGCTTATCCCCGATGGGTCGTTGAAGGCGGTGCTTATGGAACTGGCCAGCGTCTCACGCGACGGCGTGAATGCCTGGCCTTCGCAGGCAACGATCTCGTCCTCGACCGGGCTTTCGGCACGCACGGTCTGGCAGTCGCTGCTCCTGCTCGAGGTGTTGGGCGTCATCAGCCGCAAGCGCCGCAGCCGCGGCCGCAGTGGACGGTCGTCCGACATGATCAGTCTCAACGTCCAGCGAGTTCGAGCTGACGCGCGTCGTCATCCGACAGGCCAGGGCCGCCAGCTGGGCATCACGGGATGCCGGCACAGACCGGAAGCTGCAACTCGCAAGTTCTGCGGGTCCAACTCGCAAACGTTGCGAACGAATAAAGAGAGATAAACAAATACCTATCCAAGGGGGAAACTCCACCACCTACCAAGGTATGGCTCTGGGGGAGGGAAAGCCCCTGCTCTCCATCGTCGGCGGCACGGCCACCTCGAGAGAGGGCGCCGCATGATCTTCTCCCTCCATCCCCATCAACTCGAAGCCGAGGCGATGCTGCGCGCGTCCTTGAGCCATGTTGCGTGAGCCGTTGAAGGACCGCGCCCGGGGCCGCTGGCTCGGCATCCTGTCCGCCGTGGGGGTGCCGACGAAAGCACTCCGCAACAAGCATGGTCCCTGCCCTGTCTGTGGTGGCAAGGACCGGTTCCGCTTCGACGACAAAGGTGGCACCGGCAGTTTCTACTGCTCGCAATGTGGCCCGGGCGATGGCATCGAACTCGTGAAGCGTATGCGCCACGTCGAGTTCAGGGACGCGGCAAAGCTTATCGAGGAGCATCTCGGCGAAGCTCCGCTCTCCCGCTCGCGCCAGTGCCACCCACAAGCCGACGAGCGAAAGCGCGAGGCGATGATTGCTCTCTGGAACAGCTCAAGTCCAATCAAGCTCACGGACCACGCCGGACAATATCTGCATGACCGAACCGGACTGACCACGTTTCCATCATGCCTGCGGTTTTCGCCCGACGAGCGATACGTGGAATCCGGCTCAAAGCCATGCTGGCATCCGGCGATGGTGGCCAAGGTCGATCCATCCGACGCCGCAGTTGCGCTTAGCGAGCGCGCCGCGATCCACAGGACTTATCTCAGTACTTTCGCCACGAAAGCCGACGTCGCCGCGCCGCGCAAGATGATGGGATCCATGCCGACGGGAGCAGCCGTCCGCTTGATGCAGCATGAGGAAGTGCTCGGGATCGCCGAGGGCATCGAGACAGCCTTGTCCGCATCCGTCCTCTTCAACGTACCCGTCTGGTCCGCGCTCACGGCGGGGCTGCTCCAGGAATGGGCGCCACCGGCCAGCGTGTCGACCGTGTTGATTTTTGGTGACAACGACGTGAGCAACACCGGCCAAGCGGCAGCCTATACTCTTGCTCAGCGGCGGAAGGCCGGCGGCCTGACAGTGTCGGTCGAGATGCCGCAAATGACTGGATGCGACTGGAACGACGTGCATCAGCGCTCTCTGAGGGCTAGTGCGTGATGCCGATGCTGGCCTTTGTCATTGCGGTGGGCGTCGTCACCGCGGTGCTGCTGTTCGCGTGAGCGCGCCTTGCGCGAAAGTCCGCGAACCGCAGCGAAAAACTTATAAGTTCTTCATGGATTTCAACGAGTTAGCAGAGGTGATATGCTTCTCGCCATTGGCATTTCTGCGGGCGGGAATTATGCGGCGAGATCTCGATGACTGCGATACTTCCTCCCTGGCGCCGGGACCTACGGTGATTGTGGACACCCGCAATGATGTCCCCGTGGGCGGTCGAGCTCTGGCGGTGGAGTATCGTCCTGCCTCGGCTCTGATCCCGTTTGCGAAGAACGCCAGGACGCACTCGGATGCGCAGGTGGCGCAGATCGCAGGGTCGATCCGGGAGTTCGGCTGGACGAATCCGATCCTGGTCGACGGCGACAACGGCATCATTGCCGGTCACGGACGCCTGCTGGCGGCCCGCAAACTCGGAATGAGGGAAGTGCCGGTCATCGAACTTGCCGGGCTGAGCGAGGCGCAGAAGCGGGCGCTGGTGATCGCCGACAACAAGCTGGCGCTGAACGCCGGCTGGGACAACGAGTTGCTGGGGCTGGAACTCGCCGATCTGGGTGAGCTTGGCTTCGACCTGTCGCTGACCGGCTTCGACGAACTGGAGATCGCCTCCCTTATCAGCCTGGGCACTCCCGGCCTGACGGACCCCGATGACATCCCCGAGGTCCCGGAGCAGCCGGTGAGCATTGCCGGCGATGTCTGGATCCTCGGCAGGCACCAGCTGATCTGCGGCGACAGCACCAATGCCGCCGACGTTGAGCGGGTGCTTGCCGGCGTCAAGCCGCACCTGTGCGTTTGCGATGCTCCATATGGCGTCGACTACGATCCCTCATGGCGAGAGCGGTTCGGCGATGGAGAAGGTCTCGCCAGAGGCAAGGTGCTCAATGACGACCGCGCCGACTGGCGGGAAGCATGGGCGCTGTTTCCCGGCGATGTCGCCTATGTCTGGCATGGAGCACTCCACGCTTCCACGGTGGCTACCAGCCTCGAAGCCAGCGGCTTTGCCGTCCGCGCGCAGATCATCTGGGACAAGACCCGGCTGGTCATCGGCCGCGGCGACTACCACTGGCAGCACGAGCCGGCCTGGTATGCGGTCAGGAAGGGCAGGAAGGGCCACTGGGCGGGTGATCGCAAGCAGACCACCGTCTGGGCCATTCCTCATCGAAAGTCGGACACTGGCCACGGCACGCAAAAGTCCGTGGAATGCATGCGTCGACCCATCGAGAACAACTCCTCGCCCGGGCAGGCAGTCTATGAGCCGTTCTGCGGCTCCGGCACCACGATCATCGCTGCCGAGATGACCGGCCGCTGCTGTCACGCGATCGAACTGAACCCAGCCTATGTCGATGTTGCAGTGCTGCGCTGGCAGGCGTTTACAGGCAGCATGGCCATCCTGGAGGGCGGCGGCCAGAGCTTTGCCGAGGTAAAGCTTGAGCGGATCGGGGCCAGGCCATGACCACCAAGGCAGCCATCCTGCAGGCGATACGCCACAAATGTCTGGACTGCTGCGTCTATCAACCCGCCGAGGTTCGGGAGTGTCCCGTCAGCACGTGCGGTTTGTGGCTGTTCAGGTTCGGGATGGACCCCGACCCCAGCCGGACCCGCGGCTTCGCCAAATCCCCCGTGTACACGGACCCTTCGGGGCAAGACATGCCTATCTCGAAGGCGAGGCAGCACATCGGAAACGGAGAGAGCTGAGATGGCCCGCCCCAGCCATCAGCCCGATGCTTTTCATCGCCGCCAGGTAGAGGCGCTGGCAGGCTATGGTGTTCCGGAGGCCGAGATTGCCGGCATGGTCGGTGTCGATCCAAAGACGCTGCGCAAACACTATAAACACGAACTGGCCTTTGGCCACACCAAGGCCAATGCCAAGGTGGCGGAGAACCTCTTCCGCAAGGCAACGGGCGAAGGTCGTGAAGCGGTCATCGCCGCGATCTTCTGGCTCAAGGCACGCGGCCGCTGGAAGGAGACCTCGGTCAACGAGCACTCAGGCCTCGACGGCAAGCCGATCGAGCAGGTGCATGAGATCCGCCGCATCATCCTTCGCGCTCCGGATCCTGTAAGCCTGGGCAAGGCTCCTGCCGGCACGCCGCCAGCAAACCTTCCCGTCACCTTCTGGGACGCTGACCGAGCCAAATGAGCCCCGATATCGAAGCTCCTCTGGAAAACCGGCCACTGAGCTCCAGGGTGGAGGCGCTGGCCGGCTTCGGGCTTAGCACGGCCGACATCGCCTGCGTGCTGGCCACAGACGAGCAGGACCTCAAGGCGACCTACGCCCATGAGCTCGAGAGCGGCGCCATCAAGGCCAACGCACGGGTCGCCGAAAGCCTCTACCGCAAGGCGACCAGTGAAGGTCGGGAGGCCGTCACTGCAGCGATTTTCTGGCTGAAGACCAGGGCGCGCTGGAAGGAGACCTCCATCCATGAGCTAGAGAAAAAACTGGATACATCAGTGACCTTCGTGACCACCTATGAAGACATGAAGCTCCTGTAGGGCACAGCGCTTCACCTCGCAGATCTTAGGGCGAACAGCCCCGCTCCGCAGATCAAAACTGCGCCGAGAACGGTGGTGATCTTCGGCACCTCGTCGAAAAACAGCAGCCCCCAAAGTGGAACCCAGACGATGGCGGTGTACTCGAAGACTGCAACGTTGCCTGCTGGGGCAAGGCGGTAAGCCTGGGAAAGCAATGTCATTCCGGCAGATGCGATCACACCGCAGCCGGCCATCAGCAAAGTATCCTGGAGCGTAGGCCAGACCCATGGGCGCGTGAGGAATGCAAGACTCGGATGATTGGCGTCTTCAAGGCCGCCCAAGCTCACAAGCGCCGCCAGCGCCGGCGCGCCGGTGAGGAAGGCGAGGTTCTGATAGAAGGTGATAACCGCGGCGACCTCGCTGTCGCCAAGCTTCCTCGCCAAGACCTGGGCCGACGAGTACAGAGCAGCAGCCAGGAGGGTCAACGCAGCTGCCCATTCGAAGACAGCAAGACCCGGTTGCAGCGTTATGATGACGCCGAGCAGACCGACAATGAGCGCGATCAGGGTTGCGGTGTGAGGTCGCTCTCCGAGGAAGAGAATCCCGAGACCTGCAATGATGAGCGGGGCGACGAAAAAGAGTGCGACAGCATCGGCCAGAGGAAGCGCTGCGATCGAGAGATAATAGAAGAGGTATGCTCCCAGCGAGATTACGGCTCGGATGGCGAGCAGCCCGGCTCGCTTTGAGAAAATAGACCGCAGTCTGGCTGTCGCGCCTACCAGCACCAGCAGAATGGGCAATGCGACGATTGATCGAACAGTCATCGCTTGCGTAACGGGATAGGTGTCCGAGAGGCCCTTCAGGATCACGTCTTGCAGTGAGAAGACGAGAACGCCCAGGCAGAGAAAGCCAGTGGCTGCTAGGGACTTGTTCTGCATCGGTACGTCCTAGTGAAGGGGCGCAGCTAGCTTGGCTAGGGCCGAGCTCGATAGGGCCTGCACAGCCGCACCTGTAATCCACACTGACGTGAACGTTTGTCGCGAGATTGCGTTCTGGCCGCAGACTTAGGGGCGTGCTCATACGAATTGGAAGTAGCTGCATCCGCGGCGGCTGCGCCTCTGTGGCGGGCGCGATAAGGAAGCAACGTGCTGACAAAGGATGGTTATCTGCACTGGAGGCGAAAACTCGGCGCCCTCATGAAGTGCCTTCCAACAAGTCTGCGTCATATAGGCGGCGCTCCAGCTCAACCGCGTTGCTGCTGAAGCCTAATTCCTGGAAAGAACTTGCTGAACCGTGTCTTGTGAGCACACTGCAAACGGTGGTTTGCAGTTTGAACACCCCGGAAACAGCAGCATGACGAGCGCGGTCGCCTACTATCGAGTCTCCACACAGCGGCAAGGACGTTCAGGCTTGGGCATCGAGGCCCAGCGTGCCTCGGTCGCCCGCTTCGCTGATGCCGAGGACATCGTGGTCATCCAGGAGTTCACCGAGGTCGAAACTGGCAAGGGCTCGGACGCCCTGGATCGCCGCCCGCAACTTGCAGCTGCCCTCGCCCTTGCCCGCCAGACAAAATGCCCGGTGGTCGTGGCCAAGCTCGATCGCCTGTCTCGTGATGTCGCCTTCATTGCCGGACTGATGGTTCAGCGCGTTCAGTTCATCGTCGCCGAACTCGGCGCTGACGCCGACCCGTTTATGCTGCACCTTTACGCCGCGTTGGCCGAGAAAGAACGGCGGTTGATCTCGGAACGGACCAAAGCCGCCCTCGCCTCTCGCAAGACCACTGGAATGAAGCTCGGCAATCCGACCAACACAGTGGAAGCTGCGGCGAAAGGTCGGAAGATCTCGATCCGGGAGGCTGACAGACTTGCCCAGACCGTGCTGCCGATCATCGCCTCCATCCAGCGGTCGGGCATCACCAGCCTGCGTGGCCTGGCAATCGCCCTGAACAACCGCGGCGTTCGCACAGCGCGCAATGGCCAATGGCAGGTCTCTAATGTGCGAAACATTTTGGCGCGGCAATCTGAAGTCCAGCTTTAATAGGCGGGAGTAACTAGCAGTTGCGGTTCGGGCCTAGGTATGCCTGGCTCGCCAGCTTGGTTTGCCACCTACACCGCAGGCGGAACAGGCAACCTAGTTCCGGGAACCGAACCGCCGATCCGGTACATGGTAGGCGAAGGGGTCGGTGAGCGGGCGTTATAGAAAATACGAACCGGCCAGCGCGTACCCTGCCCAGGCCAACATTGAGAGCACACACAGGACCAGGAGCCACGGAACCCCGGACGGTTGGTTGTCGGGGGCGGCGTTGGCTTCTTCCTTTTTTTGACCAGATTGTCGTCCCGCCCGCCTTTAGTGAGCACCATACCGGAGAGCCCATTTTTCCCATCCGTCTCTCTCGAAATCCTAGTCCGAATATCTGCACGGATCACCGGATCCTCGGGCAGGCGGCTCGCAAACCATTCAGGAAGATTGTCGCCATCGTTCTTGTCCATTGCGCCAACAATGTTTTCTGCCGCCTTATGGTCCAAGTTTCTTGGGCCTTCATTCTAGCGCGCGTCATTTGCCTCGCGATGGCGCATCAGGGCGAACCGATCGCGCAGCTTTACCAGATCGAGCGTGTCACGGAGGTGACACGGCGCATGATGGCAGTGCGCCGTAACCCGCCCGGCCGGCGCCCTATTCAGGCAATCTACCCCGCCCCCCAAAGCGGCGCCGGCCATTCTTGCAAATTTGGATAGGGGCCTGTTGCGAACGCTCGACCGCAAATGTTGGCGAGGCATATCTCTAGGTTATTATATGTTTGACAGGCCAGGACTAGCGTTTTCGAGTTAGAAATCGGGCTTCCCGCATAAGTGACGGCCAGTCGGACCCCAGAAGAGCGATAAGGTCGCGAGCCTGCTCTTCGGTTATATTCGCCTCTCTGACCAAGCGCCGGACGACAGCGTTGTCAGGTGCGCTGGGTGTTCTGTCCTGCTCGTCAGTCACTTGCAGAGTCCACACTAGCGGGGGGTAACGCAACCATCCGGCTACGGTTCCGTCGCTAAATGACTCACTAATGTTCATCAACTGGGTAGCTCTGGCTACTTGCGCACGATCCAATCCAGCAAGTCAGGCAATTGTGAGCAGCAGTGGCGTTCTGCCAAGATCCCGAGATCGACAAGCCTGTATTCCGCCGCCCGGGGTTCGAAGGTATTAAAACCCTCGGCGAGATCGATGAAAGAATTGCCGCCTTCATCCGCAAGGCGCGCGAGGACAGGGATCTGACCCGCGCCGAGCTTGCTCCCTTGCTTGGCCTTTCGATGCAGGTTTATGGCCGCTATGAGCGCGCATTCTCAAAAATGCACGTCACCCGCATGATCCACCTGTGCGAAATCCTCGGGTTCATGCCGATGGAAATGCTGTTCAGCGCTGCCCCGCATCTATGGGACCGCACCCCGGAGGAAGCGCGCGACACCATGGAACTCGCCCAACAGGTCGTGTCTCTGCCGCACGGCACCAAGCGCGACCTGCTGGCCCTGGTGAAGAAAATGGTCGCCCTGGAGCGGGCCGCAGACGGAGCGGCGGCGGAACCGAAAAGAGGCGAAGAAGGACGTCTTTAGGCGCCTCGCGCTGCTGTGAATAGCGCGCGGCGCGAGCATCACCGCAATTAGTAGGGCCGCGCCTTAAGCCTCGACCTTCTTCAGCTCCGAGAGCCGCACAAGGCCGTTCTGGCTGCGGAATGTCAGTGTCGCATCCGTACTTTGCGCCTGGGCGATCCCTGAAATAACGTGATCGCCGGTGTCGTAGATCGTGCGCCGGCCGGCATCCTCGATGACCAGTCGCCGCGTGTCGGGATAGATCGCGTAGCGCAAATGGTTCTGCGATCCGGTCGATGAGGGTGTGCCGAGTCCGCCCGGCCAACTTTCAGGTACCTGCTGCTGCGATCTATAGCTCACTCCGGCAGGCTCATTATGGGCAACCTCAGGATTCTCCCGCAGATAAGCTGCGAGATCCGTGGCCACAGCGTTCAGCTTCGCCCTTAGCGCATCGTTGAACATGTCGCCGACCATTGTCATGCCTGATGACCACTGCGACATGCCGCCGAATTCGGCATGGCTGAATTGGGCCATGGAACCCCCGCCCGAGCGCAGGGCACGCAGCACGGTTTCTACCGCGTCCCTTGACAACCCGTGCCGCGCCGCCAGCCGCGCGACCAATGCCGTCTCTTTGAGATCAGCCACCGTACTGCCTCCCTCTTTTCGCCATTTAACACTGCGATAGGGACATCGTTCCACATGCCCTTACCACCGAGCAGGCCAAGGGGCAATTACAGCCCTTGCCAACGGGCCAACGCGTGTAGGCCGACATCTTTTCCGCCTTTGACGGCATGGCCTCAACGAGGCACTCTGGGCGACCAAGATATGTGCAACGAGCACCTACCACAGTTTGCGGCCGCGCGCCTGCCCTGAGCGGAACGTTCGAGTTCCATGCCGCCTTTTATGCAACTTTACATCGACCACAGAACCGACAGCGGTGCAGCTTGCAATTTTTCGCCGAACGGCGTCACACGGTGATGGTCGTGCAGCACCAGCCCGCGCACAAAACGATCGCGGACTCCTACTGCAACTGGCGCAATCCCCGAAAGTCCTGCGGAACCGTTGCGGAGGCCTTCACCTCGATACCGACGACCCGACCGCGTCGATCCTCGATCACGACGTCGACCTCGTCCTGATCCTTGGCCGGTAATGTGAGAAAGACACCCGTCGCAGCAAACACAAGGCATTAACAGAGGCTCAAACCTCGACCGGGCTACATCCACGCCGTGCGGCCGATCGATGCCCTGAGAAACGTCAATACCAATTTGGCTTTGCCTTTCGTTCCGCGATTAGACGACTGAGACACGACCCTCCGTACGTTCCTGCTTCGCTTTCGCCGAATAGTGCCCGGGCCGCCAGTTGGCTTGCCCACAAGCAGGCCCTATTGTTTCGCTCTTACCCCAAGGGCGGCAGCAACAAGCAGCGAACACCTTTAATTGTATACCTGAAACCGCCAAGCGCTGGCAGAAAATCTGGGCAGACCCAAGCCCGACCGTCTGGGCTGGTATCTGGCACTATGCTTCCCTCGGAGACGGGAAACCGTGTGCCACCGATCTCGACTTCTAGACTGCCTCCCGGCGCAGATGTGAGGCTGCCTGCTACCACAGGCCGGCAATCGTTGTTTCCACAGCAAGACTTGCCAGCACGGTTCGTCAGACCCCGGACCCAATCGTTCGAGAGGTTCCCATCCATTGTTATATCGTGCGCTTCCGCGCTAGGAGACGCCAGAAGCGCTCCCGCGATACAAGCGAGGACGAGAGCACTCAGGGCCCCACAAAGACGACTACGCCGACTTTGCGGGTCACCAGCCGAGCGCCGCCCCCCTGCCGGGCCACCAACTCCGACGGCTTGACCTTCTAGGCAACAGGATGGCGCAACGAGGACCCTCGATCCGATCACGATAATTCTCCTTCGGTATGCGTCGCAACTTGAGGGAGAATGATCGGGTCCCATCTCGGCGAGCGTCACGGGCGCGTCTGCGAGGCGTCGTCTCTGCGTTATCGATCCTATTCGCCCGCCGTTCGTGCTATTATTTACATAGGAGTCGACCATGGGAGTCGCGCTGCAGCTTTTCGGTGGTTTTCGCGCGGTGCGGGACGACGGGCAGGTCATCCCGATGCCGGATCGCTCACGTGCGCTGCTCGCTCATCTGGCCTTGGCGGCTACTCCGATCCAGCGAACTGTCCTGGCCGCCGTCCTGAGTCCTGATGAGTGCGAGCCGCATCAGCGTCGAAATCTCCGGCAAGCTTTGTATGCCATTCGACAGGCGCTCGGCCACGAGGCAATCGTCTGCACCGATCACAGCGCCCTTAGCCTTGATCATGCGATAGTGAGGGCGGATATCTGCGAGTTCAGGCGTGCCATTGCAGGTAGTGGCGAGAAGTCCCTGCTTTGCGCTATTGAGCTTTACCAAGGTGCCTTCCTCCAGGGAGAGACCTTCCGATCATCAGATTTCGAGGATTGGCTACGAGCCCGACGTGGCGAACTCCTCGAAGAGGTCGTCAACGCCCTTCTTCGGGTAACCCGGCTTGAGGCCGATCGAGGAACCTTCGACGGCGCACTTTCACACGCTCGCAGAGCGCTCGAACTAGACCCTCTGTGTGAGGAAGCCCACCGCCAAGTCATCTGGTGCTTGGCAGCCCTCGGCCAAAGATCGAATGCTCTCCGCCACTATGAGGTTGCTCGGCAGCTTTTCGCAGACGAACTCGGCGTGGATCTGGAAGCGGAAACGGCCCGGCTGCGCAGCGTCGTTGGGGAAGGTAATATCGACGTCCTACGAGGCCGTCGGGATCATCTCACGGATGGCTCCGATGCGCTCCGTCACCACAATGACCAACATGAGCCTGCGAGCGCCACACCACCAGCCCGCAAACGAATAAGGGCTGCTGTCATAGCGATCGGATTTGCGGCATGCGGCGCGGCGGCGATGGTCTCATTGGCAATGTTCCAATGGCCAGAGGCCAGGCTTCCGGCGCCCGAAACCCTTCCTTCTATAGCGGTACTTCCGTTTGAGAGTTCCGGCGGTGAAAAAGCGGAGGAAGTTATCGGGTACGGGATAGCCGAGGAACTGACGGCCATGCTGGCCTCACATCCAGGCATCAGCGTCCTCTCGCCAAGCCGCGCAGCGAGAATAGGGCCTGACGCCGATCCCAGCGACGTCAGCAAGCAGTGGGGGGTTCGGTATGTACTGAACGGCAGTGTCCGCCGGTCTGGCCAGGTGCTGAAGCTTATCGTGAGGCTAACTGACACCCAGACCGGGTTCCAAGTCTGGTCAACACAGCTCGAGGGCGATGACAAGAGCAGTGCCGAACTACGGATCGCGGAGATCATCGACGAAACCCTCATCGGCTTCTCTGGAGCCATTGGGAAGGAGGAGCAGCGGCAGGCGTGGGGCAAGTCGGACCGGGACCTCCTGGAGCAGGACTATGTCCGGCGAGGTGAACAGTTCTCACTTAGATTCAATCCTGAAGCGCATTCGAAGGCGCTGCAAGTATGGCACGAGGGGCTCGCACGGTTCCCCAACTCCGTGCGCCTCAAACTCAGTCTCGCCTTCATCTACAGGTATGCGGCCGAAGCCGGGAATGGGGATCGAGTTCGAAACTTGGAAACCGCTTGCACACTCGGCCGGGAGGTCGAAACGGCTCCGCGGAAGTCGCGCTACGAGGAATGGTTAAGTCACTGGCTGTCGGCCAAACTTGCGCAATGGTGTGAGGATGACTTTCCGCGCTCCATCAATGAAATCGAAGTGGCGATCGATATGGCACCGTACGACGCCTCCGCGCGTGCCGACCTCGCTGAATTACTTGCAAACGCTGGGAAAATCGAAACAGCGATCGAGTGGTTGCAGGAGGCGATCCGTCGCGATCCAAGACCACCTGACTGGTACCACCGCAACCTGGCTTGGGCGCACTACTTGGATGGTCGGGACGACATGGCGCTGCAAGCATTACAGTCGCAGCGAAACCTGCAGCCCAACCCGCTGCTCGCCGTGGTTTACGCTCGGCTCAACCGGGACGCTGAAGCCCAGGAAGCCCTGGTGGCGTACAGGCGACTGAACCCAAGCTTCGAATCTGCAAACGAGGTTCAAAGACCTCTCACTTCCGCTCTAAGGAAGAAATGGATTGGCGATCTGACGTCCGTAGGAATGAATTAACCGGGAATAGGTCGCCATACCGCTCGGATCATCGTCTGCTGCGCCTGTGATAAGCTCCGGGCCGAGTTGTTTGAACGTTGCGGCTCGTCGCCATCGCTTGTGTGCGGGGAGCCGGTTTTGTCTGGATTGGGCAGAATATCGGCGGCCGAGCGCACGAAGGCTTTCCTCTGGTTGGCGCAAGAGAGAACTCGCCGGCCCGACCGGGTCCACTGTTCCGGCAGCCGAGTGCTATTCTTCGAAATGCGGGCCACGTGACACCCACCAGGAACTTAAGTGGGTGTCCCAGCATTGAGGGAGACCTGAAGCCGCCCCCTCCTTTTCAAGGAATTCAAGCATGGCCAAGACAACCAGACAGTCGTCGGGCAAGCCCGCGACGATCCATGATCAAAAGCTCGTGCGGGGGAACGGAGGCGAGCTTCACCAGATCGCCGAAGGCGACAGCGAGATCCTGACGACCGCCCAAGGCGGCCCAGTGGCCGATGACCAGAATACTTTAAGGATTGGCCAGCGCGGACCGTCACTAATCGAAGACTTCCACTTCCGTGAGAAGATTTTTCATTTCGATCACGAGCGCATTCCCGAGCGCGTCGTGCATGCACGCGGCTATGGCGCCCACGGCTTCTTCGAGACCTATGAATCGCTAGCGGCTTACACCCGCGCGGATATCTTCCAGCGTGCCGGCGAGAAGACGCCGGCCTTCGTGCGGTTCTCCACGGTGGCCGGTTCGAAAGGCTCGTTCGACCTGGCGCGGGACGTGCGTGGGTTCGCCGTCAAATTCTACACCAACGAAGGCAATTGGGATCTCGTCGGCAACAACATCCCGGTTTTCTTTATTCAGGACGCAATCAAGTTTCCCGACGTCATTCATTCAGTGAAGCCTGAGCCTGATCGTGCCTTCCCGCAGGCGCAATCGGCACACGACAATTTCTGGGACTTCATCAGCCTGACGCCCGAATCGATGCACATGATCATGTGGGTCATGTCGGATCGGGCGATACCTCGGTCCTTCCGGTTCATGCAGGGATTCGGCGTTCACACGTTCCGGCTGGTCAATGCGAAGGACGAATCCACCTTCGTCAAATTCATCTGGAAGCCGAAGCTCGGCATGCAGTCGGTCGTTTGGAACGAAGCGGTCAAGATCAACGGCGCTGACCCCGATTTTCATCGACGCGACCTCTGGAATGCCATCCAGTCTGGTGATTTCCCGGAATGGGAGCTCAACCTCCAGCTCTTCGATCAGGACTTCGCGGACAGTTTTGACTTCGACGTTCTGGATCCGACCAAGATCATTCCGGAAGAAATCCTCGCGCCGGTCCCGGTCGGCCGCTTGGTGCTCGATCGTATGCCCGACAATTTCTTCGCCGAGACCGAGCAGGTCGCGTTCATGACGCAGAACGTACCGCCCGGCGTCGACTTTTCCAACGATCCCCTGCTGCAGGGTCGAAACTTCTCCTACCTGGACACGCAACTGAAGCGTCTCGGCAGCCCCAACTTCACCCATATCCCGATCAACGCACCCAAATGCCCGTTTCACCACTTCCAGCAGGATGGCCACATGGCGATGCGCAATCCGGTCGGCCGCGTGAACTACCAGCCGAATTCATTCGGCGAGGGCCCGCGGGAATCGCCGCAGCACGGTTTCCGGTCGTTCGCCGAGGCGGAGGAAGGCCAGAAAGTCCGTCTGCGCGCAGAGAGCTTCGCCGACCACTACAGCCAGGCGCGACAGTTCTTCAACAGTCAGACCGCGCCTGAGCAGAAGCATATCGCCATGGCGCTGTCCTTCGAGCTCTCCAAGGTCGAGACAACGGTTATCCGCGAGCGCATGGTGTCGCATCTCCTCAACATTGACGAAGGCTTGGCAGAAACTGTCGCTGACAAGCTTGGCATGAAGCAATTGCCCAAGCCCGCGGATGCGGCGGTCGCGCCGAGGGACGATCTCGAACCATCGCCGGCGCTCAGCATCATCCGGAACGGGCCTGACAGTTTTGCTGGCCGCAAGGTCGGCGTGCTTGTCAGTCCCGGCGCCGATGCAGCGCTGCTGAAGGACCTCCAGGCAGCGATCGAGAAGGAAGGCGCGGTGATGGAGGTCATAGCGCCCAAGGTGAGCGGCGTCGAGGCGGCGGATGGAAGTCTCATCGTTGCAAAGCACATGATCGACGGCGGGCCATCGGTCCTGTTCGACGCAGTAGCGCTGATCCTCTCCGAGGAAGGAGCGGAGCGCCTCACGGGTGAGGCCGCCGCGCGCGATTTCGTTGCCGACGCTTTTGCTCATTGCAAATTCATCGGCTTCACGTCGGGCGCCGTCCCGCTGCTGCAGAAGGCCGGCGTCGATCCGGAAGCCGATGAAGGCATGATTGGCCTCGATGATCCCAAGGCGATTACCGGTTTTATCGAGGGCTGCCGCAAGCTGCGTCTCTGGAGCCGGGAAATGGCCGTCAAATTGTAGGGATGGTGACGGAGTTTGGACATGCAGGAGGCGGAAGCGGCCCGCCTGACAAGACCATGAACCGGCAACGGCTAAAGGCGGATTGGCAGAGATACGAGGCTACGGCGGGACCTCCCGGGCTATGCCCGCGCTCAGATAGAGGCTATGCATCACCCGACCGCGGCCGCGGCTGATCATGGCCGCCCTAGGCCTGGTACACGGTCCGCTTGGTGAGAATTCCCTACATCTCTGCGTTGACATGCAGCGCCTGTTCGCGCCGGGCGGGCCTTGGGCCGTGCCGTGGGCGCAAAACGTGCTGCCGGTCATCGAGGAATTGACCGCAAGACATCCGCAGCAAACGCTGTTCACACGTTTTGTTCCGGCCGCCCGGCCTGGCGAAGGACCGGGCATGTGGGCGCGGTATTATCGGCGTTGGGCCGAGGTCACCCTTGCCAACATCGATGCCGGCCTCGTCGATCTGATGCCTTCTCTGGCGCGGTTCGTGCCGCCGGCAAGAACGCTCGACAAGCATGTCTATTCGCCGTGGACTGAAGGCCGGCTCGACGCGATGCTCAACGGGTCAGGGATCGACACGCTGGTCATCACCGGCGGCGAAACCGATGTCTGCGTGCTTGCCACGGTCCTCGGCGCCATCGACCGTGGTTTTCGTGTCGTCCTTGCGACCGATGCCATCTGCAGTTCGGTCGACCAGACGCATGACGCACTGTTGGAGCTCTACCGCTCTCGCTTCAGCGAGCAAGTCGAGGCGGTGAGGATTGAAGAGGTTCTGGAGAACTGGCGCTAGCCGAAGGCTCCGTGGGAGACAAGATCATGAGAACCATATTTCGGGACAACGGGCTTACGATCGCCCTGGTGGCGATGTTCCTGTTCAGCGCACTCGTCATGATCTGGTCGGGGCATTCTGCCTACAATGAAGAACTTCGTGAGCATGGCTCGGCAGCGATCGGACTGTTGGCTTATTTGAAAAGCGGCGACTTCCTCTCGGCGCTCTTCGAAAACTGGGAAAGCGAATTCCTGCAGATGTCGGCCTATGTCATGCTGACTGCAATGCTGTTCCAGCGCGGTTCCGCCGAGTCTCGTGATCCCGATGATCCCAACCGGCCCGAGGACGAACTTCCGACCGCCACCCGCAGGCGCAACCCGATCCTGTCGTGGCTCTATTCATACTCGCTGGGCTTGGCGCTGGCCCTGCTGTTCATCATCTCATTTGCCTTGCATTGGTGGGCGAGCCTGGCGGCCGCGAACGAGGAGGCGCTTCGGCACGGCGGCGAGGTTCAATCCCTGGGAGACTATCTTCTCGACGCCCAGCTATGGTTCGAGTCCTTTCAGAACTGGCAGTCGGAATTCATGTCGACGGCCGTCCTGGTCCTGCTGTCGATTTTCCTACGCCACAAGGGCTCCCCGGAATCAAAGCCAGCCGGCGCGTCAAACTCCGAAACCGGCGCATGAGTCTCCGCGTGCAGGCAACGCTCGCTGTGCTTCGGCAATCGGGCGGTGCCGGCAACGGTCGCGAAAGTGGTCGTTGAAGAACCGGCCCTTTACGAAGGCGTTTCGGAACGCCGCATAGGTCTCCGGCGGCACAGCCTCGTAGCCATAACGCGGGCCGCTCGCGACGAACCACACCGAGAGAACCCTTGTCTCCGGTCGAAATCTTCCCGGCCAATGGGCGACCGGTGTTGTCCGCGCGGGGAAGCAGGATCTGGACGAGGTGCATGGCGACCGCTCAATGAAAAGCGGTCACCGATTCCAAAGAACGACGCGTTCCCTTGCCTGGTCGGAGCCGCTTGACCTTCGCGGGCCGGCGAGACAGTCGGCGAGCGATTCGCGCCGTCCGCCTAGCGCATCAGGCCCGCCGCCCGCAGGGCATCTTCAATGATCTTCTTCACGCCGGGCTGGCGCGATTGATGGATGGCAGTCGGCTGCGGGGGCTTCGTCTTCGCATTTTGTATACTTGGCGCCGGTGACTGGGGTAGTTGCCGTCGGCTGGCGGGCAATTGCGGCCTCGATTTCCGGGAGGCGCTATCCTCGGTTGCCGCGATCCCCCAAAACTGCGCGATCTCGCGTGTGGAGGCGATGCCGACATCAAGCATATAAGGTCCCGGAGCGCCGAGGCCGTTGCCGAGCGGCGTCCCGTGGCCCATCCCGGCGATCATGTTGATTTCGATCAAGGCATCTCCCGCCCCGTTACGCCAGACCTGCTTTGCGTGCGGTCCGGCAGCTTCCCGACGCGTCGGCGCTTTCTCAAGCCGGTGGACTCCCCGCCACTGGCCTGCGATCGCTTCCGCGTTGGAAGGCGAAACCGTGTGGTCAGCGGCACCGTGCCAAATCGAAATCCTCGGCCACGGTCCCCGATGATCCGATGCGCCGCGGAGGGCCCGTTGCAGATCCTGTTCCGAAGGACCGCCGTGGCCGCGCATGCGATCGAAGGCCTCTGGGATTGTCGTTGCGCTGCCGTAGGGCAGGCCGGCAATTAACGCACCGCCGGCAAACACTTCCGGATAGGTCGCCAGCATGGCCGCTGCCATTGCGCCTCCGGCCGAGAGGCCGGTGATGAAGATTCGCCTTCGGTCGAGACCATGGGTGACGACCATCGTCTCGATCATCTGGCGAATCGAAAGCGCCTCGCCCGAACCACGCTTGGTGTCGCCAGGCTGGAACCAGTTGAAACAGAGGTTCGGATTGTTGCCGCGTTGCTGTTCGGGAAAGAGCAGCGCGAAGCCAGCCTCGTCGGCGAGTTGGGACCAGCCGGAATGATGGTCATAGCCGGCCGCGTTCTGGGTGCAGCCATGCAGCACGACGACGAGCGGGGTGCCCTTGGATAGGTCATTGGGAATGTAGAACTTCGCTTCCAACCCGCCAGGATTGGTACCGAAGTCGGCCAGCGTCCAGAGGTGGTCTGACGCACCGAGGTCGGCGGGATGTGCGGCATGTCGCGCCTGCAGCGCGGCACGGCGGGCGATGGTATCAGAGATTTTTCGCAATGGAGCCGTCCCTGTTGTGACGCCCGGAATGGACGGCCATCTGTGCAACGCACGTGCAGCAATATCGTTGCTGCGTTGCACAAAGACAAGGGAGCGCGGCGGGAGGTGGAGTCCGGCCGATCCTCTCGGTCGGCCGGGAGTAGACGTCTTCAGCTTCGACTGCCTGTGAGATGGAGCGCGTCTTCTTCGTCGTCGCGCTGCTTGCCGCCTAACGCTGCCGCTGCGCTGGCGATGAACGCACCGATCATGAGAGAAAGCGCGCCAACCAGCGCGAAGCTGGCGCCGGCTTTTCTAGCTGTGTCGGCTGCTTCCTGTGCTTGGACTTTGGCCGCCTCGACCTGAGCAAGCACCGCATCAACCCGGGCAGTAGCATCCGCTTGCAACAAGCCAGTGCGAGCGGCCACGAGTTGGCCCAGATAAGTCTTGTCGTCGGCCGAGACTTCGCCGGCCGCCGCACTCGTAATGAGGATGCGGGAGGCTTGTGCGGCTGCTGTCGCATCGCCCTCCGCGCCCAGCGTCGCCAGCCTGGAAGGATCGTTCGGACGGAACAGCGCATCGACGAAATACGACGCCGCGCCGCTGCCTCCGTCGTTCCCGGCGTTTGCGGTCGCCCCTGCCGAGGCACCCATTGCTGCTCCCGAGGCCACTGTCGAGGCCGCCTTGACGCCGGTGCCGATTGCCGCGGACAGCGCCGAACCGAGCACGAACACGACCAGAAGCGTCGCCAGCGCCCAGGCCATGAATCCGTGCGCGGTATCCCGGAAGAACGTCTCGTCCGTATGAATGCCGACCCATTTGGTGCGAAGGCGCCCGGTCAGGTAACCCCCGAGCCCGGATGACAACCATTGCACGATGACCAGCCAGATCGCAGTGGACACAGCGAAGGTGGTGACGCTGGCGCTTTCGTTGGACCATGGAGACACCATCGTGAGCCCGAGGCCGGACCCGAGAAGCATCAGGATGAACGTCAGGGTCGATGCAGCGAAGGCGCCGGCGATGATCGGTCCCCAGTTGACTGCGGATGACGAGGACTCGACCGGCGCGGCGACGTCGGTCGCCAGGATGGTTGATGCCATGGATTCCTCCTACCGCATGAACAGCGCGAGAAGGATGATGATCGGAATAGGAACTCCGAGCAGCCAGAGTAGAATGCCACGACCCATGATTGTCTCCTATCGAAAGACGGATGTTGGAAGTGAAACAGCCACCCCAACACAGTTGGGGTGGCTGTTGTGTGATCAGGCGGCCTTGGCCATTTCGTTGGCCGAGGCGTCCGCCAATCCGGTGAGCGCCTCGTCTGTCATAGACTCTTCGCCGAGCGTCTGTTCGAGCAGCTTGGCGGCGTCGCTCATGCCCAAGACCTCGGCCCAGCGCTTCAGCGTGCCATAGCGGGTGATCTCGTAGTGCTCGACAGCCTGGGCAGCGGAGATCAGACCGGCGTCCAGTGCGGGAGTTCCCTTGAACTCCTCCATAATCTCCTCGCCCTCCTCGATGACGCCGTCGATCGCAGGACACGTCTTGCCCTGTGCTCGCTTGCCAAGGAGCTCGAAAACCTGCTGCAGGCGCTCGACATGACCGTCGGTTTCGTCCTTGTGCTTCTCGAAGGCTGCCTTCAGATCGGCCGATGAGGCGGCGCGCGCCATCTTGGGAAGCGCCTTCAGGATCTTCTTTTCCGCGTAATAGATATCTTTGAGCGTATCGAGGAAGAGATCGTCCAATGTCTTTTCTTTCGCCATGGCGGATTTCCTTTTGGTTCCAGCGTTTTTGTTGTCGCTCACGGGGTTGTGAAACGCATGCTCAACAAGCTCGCAACGCCGGAAAGGTTCCTTTGAGACGTCTCGCTGCACGTCACTCTGACTTCGTGGGTCAACCCCTGGTTCAATTCACTTCCCGCTCCGCCAGCCATTTCGCTATCGAGGGATCGCGTGATGCTCTGATACTTGGCGTCTCTATCTATCGAGATTCTTGAGAATATTTTTGTCGGCGCACCCATGAACGAGCGCGCCTGACCTTGGGGATGCTGCTCGCCAAAGTCGCCGGCGGCGAGACCAGCCTTCCACCTAAAAGAATTCTCTGCGAGAACGATGTCTCCCGCCAATCGTGACGCCGCCTGGCCTCACCGATCGGGATTGATTGAGGACGCGGCAGCAACCCGATTACAAAGATGATTATCTGAAGTGGGCTGGTCGTCCCTGTTAGGCGACTCGTGAAAGGACTTGCTGATCCAGGTCGCACCTAGCCAGTCCGAAACGCCAGCGATGGTTCGTTGCCTCACGTCTGCTCTGGTAAAACAAGGTCAGTTTCCCGCCGTCGATCATCACTGTCGAATGGCCGTTCTCCCCAGGCTCACCAGGATCAAGCACGGGGCCGACCGACACGTAGGGACCCTGGACCTCGTCGGCGATGGCGAAGAATACGCGCTGACGACTTCCGCGCGGACCGTCGGGAAGGAAGCAGGTGGCGTTGAGAAGCACGCGACCGTCAGGTAATTCGACCAGTTGGGCGCCCTCGATCCCCCATTCGTAGTCCGGATGCTCGCGCGCGTTGTGATGGGGAACGTCGAGATGGTCCAATATCTTACCGAGACGTTTCCACGGCCCGAACCAGGAATCGGATTGGCTGCGCGCCAGATAGACGTCAGGCTGCGGCACCCTGGTGAATTTAGGCATGCCTGAATAGACGATGTAGCGCTTGCCGCCGATGATCGCCGGATGGGGATCGTAGATCCCGTCCTCATCGGTGTCCGGCAGGGACAATATCGCCGGATTCAGCACCACCCAATGAAAGCCGTCATTGGACACCGCATGCTCGCAACGTCCGCCGGACTTCATGAATTCGGTCTGGATGAACATGTGGAAAACGCCGCATTCATGGATGACGCCGGGCGCCGCTATGCCCGATCCGGTTACCGCCAAGTCGAGCGCCTCATGCTCAGTCCACGGCCCATAAAGGTCCGGAGCCGTGGCATGTAGTATTTTCCAGCTCTCGGTCGTGACAGTGCCGCTGGAACCGAAGACGTGCCAAAGCGTGCCGTCGAACACCGGACAAGGATCCTTCAGATCATCCACGGACTGCGGGTGAAACAACGGAAAGACGTTGGTTTCAAAGTTAAACTTCATTCCTTGCGGCTCTCTCACGGTGGCTGCCTTCATCGGCCCATGCGTTGGGCCATTTGTGGCGACCAAAACGAATCATGCGCAGCTCATTAACTTTTATACCTGCGCTCATGAATGGTTGTTGAACGACTGAGCGGATTTCAGCCGTTCTGTGGCAATGCGCCACATTTGGCGAGATCTGAAGCTGCAAGGGCCCCCGCCTTGGCCGAGGCGCTGTCCGTCGGGTGTTGGTAGCAGCGCCGCTTCTCTTCGAACAAGTGCGCTAGTGGCCGGCTCGGCGGCTCCAGCCAATTAAAATCCGTGGAACAACTTACTCAAATGAAAGTTAGATGTACGGATGAAGGCTTCAGCAGGAGCGAGCTTCGGTTAACATATGTTAATCTGAGAATTGTAAACTATAACTAAAGGGATTCTTACATGAAAATAGCGGGCGGCAAAAAAAATAAACCAAATATCCCCCTAAAATCGTCCATTTTACTTTGCTTTTCTCACCTCAGGTGGGATTTCGTACACCAACGCCCGCAGCATATTCTGACGCACGCCTCAAAACAGCAGCAGCTAATTTACTTTGAGGAGCCGGTCTACGAGGAAACACGCTATCCTTCGATGCGGGTGAACGATCCGTCTGCAATGATCACAATCGTAACCCCGGTTCTTCCGGTCGGCATTTCCGCAACAAAGGCAGACGCCATCCAGCGCAGGTTCGTCGACCAGATCGTCAACTCAACTCCGCATGACCGGCTGACTATATGGTACTACACGCCCATGGCGCTGCGTTTCAGTGACCATCTAGCCTGCGATGTATGCGTCTACGACTGCATGGATGAACTCTCCGCCTTCAAGAACGCACCGGCAGAGTTGACGCAGATGGAAAAAGCGCTGTTCCAGCGCGCTGATGTCGTGTTCACGGGCGGGCAGAGTCTGTACGAGGCCAAACGAAGCCTCCATAGGTCGATTTTTCCCTTCCCCAGCAGCATCGACGTTGCGCATTTCCACAAGGCAAGAGAGCCCGGCGATGACCCTGTAGACCAGGCAGACATACCTCAACCGAGAGTGGGCTTCTTCGGCGTGATCGACGAACGGCTCGACGTTGAAATGATCGCACAGGCGGCTGCGGCAATGCCCGAAGTGCATTTCGTCATGCTCGGCCCGGTGGTCAAGATCGACCCGCTAAGCCTGCCGCGCGCAAGTAACTTGCATTGGCTGGGTGCCAAGTCCTACGCCGACCTGCCTCGCTATCTCGGGCATTGGAGCGCCGGCTGGATGCCCTTCGCGCTCAATGAGGCGACACGCTATATC
Source organism: Mesorhizobium sp. WSM4848 (assembly GCF_055811375.1). Taxonomy (NCBI): domain Bacteria; kingdom Pseudomonadati; phylum Pseudomonadota; class Alphaproteobacteria; order Hyphomicrobiales; family Phyllobacteriaceae; genus Mesorhizobium; species Mesorhizobium sp. WSM4848. The sequence continues at coordinate 5,776 of NZ_JBVVPX010000032.1, read as the reverse complement.
AGCCCGACCAAAACTCCTGAGTTCCTGGCCGCCGGGCTGCCGGTGGTCTCCACGGCGATTGTGGACGTCGTGCGCACCTATGGTGCTGAAGGCCTGGTCGACATCGTCGACGCCGAAGATATCGAAACCAAGCTTCGGTCCGTTCTGTCACGTCCCCGGAATTTCCTGCTGAAGGAAGTCGATGCCTACCTCGCTAACATGTCCTGGGAACGAACGTGGGAAGCAATGGCTGCCCATATTCAGCGCGCCTATGCAATGAAAAGCATTGTGCCTTTGCGCCGGGGAGCCTGACCATGTTCGATTGGTTGATTGTCGGCGCCGGCTTCGCTGGCAGCGTGCTCGCCGAACGCATCGCATCGCAACGGCATGAAAGCGTCCTGCTCATCGACCGGCGAAATCACATCGGCGGCAACGCTTATGACTGTTACGACGAAGCGGGAATTCTGGTCCACCGCTATGGGCCGCATATATTCCACACCAACGCCCGATCGATCATCGACTATCTCTCGCAATTCACCGAATGGAGGCCTTACGAACATCGCGTACTGTCTTCGGTCGACGGAAAACTGCTGCCGATACCGATCAACCTCGACACGATCAATCGCCTGTACGATCTTGAATTGACGCCCGAGCAGTTGGAGGAGTTCTTCGCATCCCGGCGAGAAACGGTCGAGGAAGTCCGAACCGCCGAAGACGTGGTTGTGAGCACCGTTGGCAGAGAACTCTACGAAAAATTCTTTCGCGGCTATACAAGGAAGCAGTGGGGCGTCGATCCGGCCCAACTAAGCAAGTCCGTGACTGCGCGGGTCCCTACCCGAACCAACCGCGATGATCGCTACTTTGGCGACACTTTCCAGAATATGCCGGCTGGCGGGTATACACGCATGTTCCAGCGCATGCTGGACAACCCAAGGATCAAGATCATGCTGCAGACCGATTATCGCGAAATTCGCGACAAGATCCCCTTTCAGCGGATGATCTACACCGGGCCGATTGATGAATATTTCGACTGGAGCCTTGGTCGTCTGCCTTATCGGTCACTGCGGTTCGAACACGCGACGCTTGATTGCGAGCAGTTTCAGCCGGTCGCCGTTGTCAACTATCCGCAGACGGAAAACTATACCCGCATTACCGAGTACAAGCATCTGACCGGTCAGCAGAGCCCGAAGACCAGCCTGACTTACGAATATCCAACCGATATCGGCGATCCCTATTACCCGGTGCCGCGGGCGGAAAACGAGGCGCTGTACAAACGCTATGAAGCACTGGCAGCGGCGTGCTCCGACGTGTGGTTCGTCGGGCGCCTAGCCACGTACCGCTACTACAATATGGATCAGGTCGTCGGTCAAGCTTTGGCGACGTTCGCGCGCATTCAACAGAGCCTGCCGGCAACCGGCACCGTGCAGATGCTTACGCAGCGGACGATGCTCGGCCAACATTCGGAGCAGTTCCCCACCTAAGTGGCCCGTTCCTTCTTCGACCGCTACGAAACACCTGCCGCGAACAATCTGCGCTGGCGATCCAATTCATCGGCAACCGGCTGGCGAAGACTGCGCGAACCGTCGGCATGAATCGTAGAGAACAAGCCGACGTCCGCGTGGCGCAAATTGTCCCAGCCGGGATACGCGGTCACCGGGTACAGACATATACCCTGAACCGGGGCACCACGGCTCATTGCGTCACGGACCTCATCGCAAACATAATGGAGCCATGCCGGCCGGCCTGATCCTTCAGCGCCTGTCTCGGCGATGAACATGGGCTTTCTGTAGCGCTCTGCGACTTCGACCAACATTTCGGAAAGCGCCCGATATTCGTGGTGGCCCATCGGTATCGTTGGCCCCTGAAAGTACCATTGGTTGTGCGGATAAAAGTTAAGTCCGATGACGTCGACACAGTCCTCGCTGCCGCCCAATTCAGGCTCGGCACGGCCCGTCAGCATGTCATAGGCTTCAAACTGGCCCTGACGAACATTTTCCGCGCGCCGCTGCTCGGCACGACTATGGTCACGGGGCGCAACGTGAATTAGCGGTTCAGCCCATATGAACCGGCAATCAGGTTCGGCATCGCGCATCGCCTTGACGCCGGCAACCGCTGCCCTCACAAGCTGTCGCTTGAACCATCCCCGCTTCTTCGGCCCCACGCGTGGGAAATAGCCGACCTCTATCGCCCATGCGAAAAATGAGATCTCATTGATCGGGCACACCAAGGGAGCTACTCCCGTGACGGAGCGGTGGACCCGGACAGCTTCAGCGGCGAAGCGGACATAGGCTTCTGTAAAGTCTGGGGCGCCTTGGTCTACGTGATCTGGTGAGCCATAGTGGAAGATATCCCAGACGACCTGCACCCCCGCCGCGTGGGCTGCTTCGATCATTGAGATCCAACCCGACCAGTCGAAGACTCCTGGCGCTGTTTCAATCAGGTGCCAGCGCAAGCCGTCGCGGATCGTGCGAAGCCCAAGGGCAGCACAGCTGCGATAGTCGCCGAGAGCATGTTTGTCGTGTGCGGTTGCGCGATTCAAATCGAGGCGCACTCCGTCGCCGCGCCGATGCGAGGAACATTCGAAGCCAGCCATGAAGAAACTGGCAAACTCGGACGGATATTCGCCTGGCAGACGCGCCGGCTCGTTGCTCATAAGTGCAACCCGTCGGCCAAGGCTCGCGCCAGCGCTCCCGCTAGGCGATCGGCCATTGCTAGTTTCGACCTCCACCACAATTTCATTCGGGCCGCCATCACGTCGCCTGAGTGGTACGGGTGCAAGCGTCGAATGTTGACCAAGCGAGCGTGAGCGGAGCCGAGTCCAGGTATTGTCGGTGAGCAGAGGTCGACCTCAGGATGACAGACTGGCGCTCTCAAGCCGAGCCTCGTTGATCGTCGTCGCGCTGCATGGTCTCTCCTAATGGAATCCGAGGAAGGAGAATATCGCAAGCACGACAACGATACATCCGATGAGATGGCGCAATCTCCCCCACATTGCGTACCGAACTTGCCTGCGACCGTGAGGTTCCCCTTCGGCTGAAATATTTCTGGTTGGGCGGGCGACCCGCTAACTTACTGTCGCCTGCGGCGACGATTCCCAGGCAGTGGTCTGGCTGGTTCGCCGCGACACGATCGGGCGAAACGGTATGCTTCGTGCCGGCGCTGTGCCGGTTCCGGCTGCCTTGGAGCTGCCCGGGTTGGCTCGCGGCACCTATCGCGTCATCGCCTGGGGTACCAACGCCGGCAGGCAAACAGCGGAATGGCAAGCGAATTCGGACGGCTGGCTGAAGCTTGATGTGCCGCCGTTCTCCGCCGATGTCGCGCTTGCCATCCGCGGGGTCTGAGCAGGATGGGGACTGCGCCTGAAGGTATTCATACGCTCGCGATCTGACTTGCCATAGCCCATGATGAGCCGTCCTTGCAAACTCGTCGCCAATGCTGATGTCAGTGATTGCGCCAAGCGAAGTTGCGCGGAGATTCCAAGTGATCTGCGCGCTAAGTGTTGTGCTCGCCCGAACGCGACTGCTGGTCGGCGGCATCGGCCGATCCGCCCAGCGTGTCGGCGACCGTGGCACCTCGCGCACCCATCGGCTGCTGCGCACCTGTGGTGGTGTCCTTGGCAGTCTGATGCTCCATCTCGGCATTCAGCTCCGCACCCACAATCAGGACAATCACGGAGATCCAGGTCCACATCATCAAGCCGATGACTGCCCCCAGGGCTCCATACGTCGCGTTGTAGTCGGCGAAGTGTTCAAAATAATAGGAGAATCCTATCGAGACTGCGATCCAGACCACAGCCGCGAGGAAGGCGCCCCATGTCGCCCATTGCCACTTTGCCCTTTCGCGGCTGGGGCCGTAGCGATAGATCAGCATAATCCCGAGGCCGACCATGATCAGCATCATCGGCCACCGAAAGATCCGCACAAGGGCTTCGGTCCAGCCGCCGAGGTTCAGCAGCGCAAGCATGGCCGGCACGATCCCCACCGAGACGATAAACCCAATACCGATGAGGATGGCGCCAAGTGTGAAGCCCAAGGCCAGGAGATTCAGATAGATAAAGCCGCGCTTTTCACTCTCCTCGTAGGCGATGTTCATGGCTTCGAATAGCGTCTTGATGCCGTTACTGGCGCTCCACAGTGCGACGGCAAGGCCGAAGATGAAGCCGAAGCTAAGCGCGCCAGTCTTCTGAGCGGCCAAGGACGCAAGCTGAGATCTGATAATATCCAGACCGCCCGAAGGCAGTACGCCGCCAAGGAACGCAATGTGCTCAGCGATGGTCTGAGGATCGGCGACGAAACCGTAGATGGACACGAACGCGGCAAGCGCTGGAAAGAGGGCAAGGAGCAGATAGAATGCGGCCCCGGCCGCAATCAGGATAACACGGTCCTCGGTTACCTCAGCAAAGAGCCGCCACAGCACGTCCTTCCAGCCGCGGCTGGGAATCTCTGACGGCCATTCGGCATCGCGCCCGCGGCCCTCCCGTCCGGCCCGCCGCTCAAGTTGCACTTGAACTTCGTAAGCGTCGTCGGTTGTTTTCTTCGACATGGCTGCCGGCCCAGAGCATCTTCTTCGCGGGGCAAACGTGTAATAGCGCCAAAGGATGCAGGTGCAGACCTGCGCTCACAAATAAACATCCGCCGACTGCAGAAACACTGCGCCAATCCCATGCGACGAGTTGATTTAATAGCAACACTGCCCTGCCCACGACCCCTCAATGGCTTGTTCGAGCGACCAATGAGAATACGCCAGCTTTCCACCATGTCGGCCATTCGCGGCAGTCGGCTGACTGCGTTTTAACTTAGCGCGACCGGCCGGCGCGGATTATGGCATGGGCGATCGCGAGTTGCGCCTCTCTCGGCGCGTCCAGCCGGCCTCTAGCATGCAATCGACCATCGCTTGAAAGCCAGGCTCCATCGCCTCCTGACAGTTGAAGCTGGGCGAAATCGCGGACCCTGCACATGGCAATTACCCGAACTCACCCCAGGCAATTACTCGTGCAGACGCAACTCAAAACTTGCGGCTCATAACGATCTGCGAGCGGTGGCTGTCGAACTGGGCCTCGTGAATCCAGTCGTCACCTTGGGGCGGCTTGGCTACCAGGTAGGCATCGGCGGAATGAACTCGAGCCGGCCGGGCGCGGCACTCACAGGTTTGCCCACCTGATCGAGTCTGGGTCGGCGGTATATATTAGCTAGACGGAACATAACGTGATTCTAATGGGAGGCGGCAACAAATGTTGCTGATCCGCGTTGCGCTTGATCTGAAGGCCAGCCAGGGAGGAAATCAAAATGGCCGACGACAAGTGCAATAGAGGTTCTGGGGCGGAAACCGCGTCGCGGGTGACGAAAAATATGAGTTCTGCTATTTCGCCATTAAGTTCGGCCTCTCAATACCGCAGGATCCGCGACCTTTTTGGCAAGCACGGTAATGATCGCGAGACCCTGTGTCGGGAGGCTCAGAGGCTCGGAACGCCGTGACTCAAAAAAGAACGATTCTCGAACAATGACCAACCTTTCACAACTAGGGCCGCCCATTACAGGCAAGCTGCATAGCGAAGAGGTCGAGCATGAAAGCGACCATTTCTATCTGTGCCCGACAGGCGACCAAGTTGTAGATGCTCGGGACCTGCGGCGCGTCATCTGGCACGATCAGCCGGGGCACGAGCCGCTGGAACTCGATTCCTGATTTGGTCAGGGACTGCGATGTTCGGCAAAGACCTTTTAGTTCGCATGCTCGACCGCCGCGACACCCTGCCGCGAGACGAAATCACGCTTATTGAGGCTCTTCCGGTCCGGCCGGT